>CAKZUM010000590.1 GCA_937921525.1 uncultured Saprospiraceae bacterium | reverse complement strand
CCATCATGGACAGAATCTTCATCTACATTACATACATATAGAATCGGCTTGGCCGTCAACAATTGCAACTCCTTCATAAAATCTTCCGCCTCTCCTTCTACCTCTATGGTACGAGCGGGGCGATCTTGATTGAGTACGTCTAAAATCTCTTGCGCAATCTCTACTTTTTTCTTATCTTCTTTATTACCACTCTTTGCTTGCTTCTTTAGCTTTTCTAATCGCTTTTCTAAAGTTTCAATATCCTTTAATATCAATTCCGTATCAATAATTTCTTTATCTCTTACTGGGTCCACATTACCATCTACGTGTACTACATTATCATCCTCGAAGCAACGCACCACATGTAAAATAGCATCTACCTCCCGAATATTGGCTAAGAATTGATTTCCTAAACCCTCTCCTTGACTCGCTCCTTTGATTAAACCTGCAATATCCACTATTTCTACAGTAGTGGCGATCACTTTCTGTGGATTCACCAACTCTTCTAGTTTATCTAAACGAGTGTCAGGAACCGTAATCATCCCCACATTTGGCTCTTTCGTGGCAAATGGATAGTTTGCTGCCAATGCTCCTGCTTCTGTCAAAGCATTAAAAAGCGTTGATTTTCCTACGTTTGGTAAACCGACAATTCCACATTTTAAAGCCATTTCTCTATATAATTAATTGATTAGTAGATTGGTACTTGTTCATTTTACACTTAAGCACCTTGAAATCGGCTGCAAATATCGGTGTTTATGGGACAAACAGCAATACGGCTGTCTCTTTTTCAAATAGGTATATTAATATTTTTATATTTCGTGATTTAATTGATACCTTTATTACCTTACAATTTCTGTTTAAACCTAGTAAATCATTCCAACATATGGCAACTTTTGATATTTCCATCAACGGTCAACAACACCAAATAGAAGCAGATCCAGATACCCCTATCCTTTGGGTATTAAGAGATCATGCTAATTTAGTCGGCACAAAATACGGCTGCGGCATCGGCCAATGTGGTGCGTGTACAGTACACCTCAACGGTGTGGCGATTCGTTCTTGTTCGCTACCTATTTCTGCTGTAGAGGACAAGCCCATTACTACCATAGAAGGCTTATCCGCTGATGGCACACATGCCTTACAACAAGCATGGCTGGAACATGATGTTCCGCAATGTGGTTATTGTCAAGCTGGACAAATTATGAATGCGGCCGCTTTATTAAAAGACAATCCTAGTCCTTCCGACGCAGAAATAGATAAGGCGATGAACGGAAATATTTGTCGTTGTGGCACTTATGTTCGTATTAAGGCAGCTATTAAAACTGCTTCTAGTAGAATTGGGTAAGTTGATACAACTAGATGTGTTTTCTTTTTTCATTGAAAAAAAAGAAACAAAAATTCTAGTCCAAAAAAACTCCCTCCGGTCAGACAGTTTTTGGACGGGCCTCCCGCCTAGATGTTGACCGTGAGATGTAGACATCTAAATTCAGTTTAGCTGTATACTATTTTGTCTAATCTTTATATTAAAAAAATGAATTTAGTAAAAACAAAATATAATAGAAGATCTTTCCTAAAGTCCTCTGCCATGGCAGGCGGCGGGATGGTCTTAGGATTTAGTTGGTTAGCCTCTTGTAAACCAACCCCAGCACAAATCAAATCCATGCCTAAGGAATGGTTTAATGTCAATGCCTTTTTAAAGATTGGTGAAAATGGCTTAGTGACCATTATGTCCCCTAATCCTGAGATTGGGCAAAACGTCAAGACGGCGATGCCCATGATCGTGGCAGAAGAATTAGATGTAGATTGGAAGGATGTGGTGGTAGAGCAAGCAGGCTTGAATACCGTTGATTTCAAAAGGCAATTAGCAGGGGGTAGCCAATCTATTCGTCAGGGCTGGCAAGGTTTGAGAATGGCAGGTGCTACGGCAAGAAGAATGCTTTTGGAAGCAGCTGCTCAACAATGGGAAGTACCCGTTGGAGAATTAACAACTTCCGCAGGCGTGATTACGCATAAGGCGAGTGGAAAAATAATGGGCTACGGCGAGATTGCCTCCGCTGCTGGCGGGATGGAAGTGCCAGAAGAAATTGAATTAAAAGATCCTAAGGATTTTACGATCATCGGTACGGACCGATTGAATGTAGATGGTAAAAAGATTGTAACAGGTACGCCTTTATATGGGCTGGATATTCAAAGAGAGGGTATGCTGATTGCAATGATTGAGCATCCACCTGCTTTTGGAATGAAATTAAAATCTTTTGATGCTAGTGCCGCTAAGGCAATGCCTGGTATTAGAGATGTCATTCAAATCAATGCACAACCGCCAGAAAAGCAATGGTCAGATACCAATGCCTTTCCTGATTTAGTAGCGATCGTTGGTAATACTACTTGGGAAGTAATGAAAGCCAAAAAGGCCTTGAATATAGAATGGGAACCAACCGGCACTTTAGAAAATAGTACAGACCATGAGGCGAGCTTAGCGCAATTCATGAAAAAAGCGGCAGCAGAGCCTTCTCGTAAAGATGGAAATCCTGCTAAAGCATTTGCAGAGGCGGCTAAGGTTATTGAACGAACTTTTACTGCTCCATTCTTAGCACATAATACGATGGAGCCCATGAACTTTTTTGCGAATGTAACCGCAGATAAAGCAGAGTTGGAAGGACCGATTCAAACACCTGAATATGCTCGGAAATCTATTGCTAGTTTAGTCGGCTTACCTGAAGAGAAAGTGGAGATTATGATGACTCGAATGGGTGGTGGGTTTGGTAGACGTTTGTATGGTAATTTCGTTTGTGAAGCAGCGGCCATTTCTAAAGAAATAGGTGCGCCTATCAAATTGGTCTACACTAGAGAGGATGATATGACACAAGGTACTTATCGTCCAGATTACAAAGTGACCTATCGAGCTGCATTAGATAAGGATAATAATGTTATTGGTTTTCATGCTAGAGGGGCAGGCACAGGTGGTAGTCCACTATTTGCTAACCGATTCCCTGCTGGTACAATTGACAACTTCCTGATAGAGGAACATAAAAAAGAATCTAATATTTCTACTGGTGCATGGAGAGCACCTAAGTCTAATTTCATTGCTTGCGCAGAGCAGTCTTTCTTGGATGAAGTAGCAGAAGCAGTAGGAAAAGATCCGATTGATTTTAGATTAGAATTATTTGATAAAGCTATTCAAGATCCTGTTGGCGAAGAAAACGACTATGATGCAGAACGGTATGCAGGGGTCCTAAAACTAGTCAAAGAAAAAGCAAATTGGGGTAAAACGATGGATGGCGTGCATCGAGGAGTATCTGCTTATTACTGTCATAATTCTTATGTGGCCCAAGTTGTAGATGTAGTGATGGAGAATGACAAGCCTAAGGTCAAAAAGGTATATTGTGCGGTTGACTGTGGAATAGTGGTCAATCCATTATCTGCCAAAAATCAAATTGAGGGGGGTATCATAGATGGAATTGGCCATGCTATGTTCTCTGGATTAACTTTCAAAAATGGACAAGCAGAACAAAATAATTTCCATACCTATCGCTTAATCCGTATGCCAGAAGCACCAGAGATCGAAACCTTCTTTGTAGACAATGGCATTGATCCTACTGGTCTTGGAGAACCTTCTTTACCACCGATAGCTGCGGCTGTTGCGAATGCTATGTATAAGGCTACTGGTACTCGTTTGTATAGCCAGCCTTTTGTGGGCGGGAAGACGATGCTTGGGTAGTGGAGGTCTTTCTATCGAAAGATGTTGTTTTGTTGAACGCTGAGACACAGAGCACACGGAGAAATACTTTAGACGTATATCTCTGTGCGCTCTGTGTCTCGATGTTCATTATTGTCAACACCCAGTTCCACCTCAACTTTCGTGTCTTCTCCATACCTCCGTTTTCCAACTCCCTAACTCCCCCACCCACCAATTCTACTTCCTATTTCATCTATATTTTTAGAAAATAATTGACTCCACAAAATATTTCAAGTACACGAATATTTAGCAGATAAAGCAGCGATTACTTTAGGCAATAAACATCAATATGGACAACTGCTTTTGACACAGGCTAGTACTAATCAAATCCCAAGAACCAAGGTTCAAATTCCAATAAGCAACACCTTTAT
>CAKZUM010000589.1 GCA_937921525.1 uncultured Saprospiraceae bacterium | reverse complement strand
AGTCCTTTTTCGGTTAATTCTTTGGCGGCCCATCCACCTGTGATACCTGAACCGACTACTATGGCATCGAATGTATTATTTTTTTGCATGATATTTTTTTAGCATTTTCTCATCGGACGACGTTAATCGAATGTCGTCAATCATCCGACGAGAAAATGCTTCCAGTCGGATGACTAACGTCTTCCGATTGGAAGCATTCTGACAATGAAATGGTCTGACAGTAAAGCGGTCTGACTTCTTTTTTAAGCACTTCTTCCCTCAATTCCAACTTGAATTTTTTGCGGTGTATCTATATCAATACAGCCTTCAAATTTTTGTGGAATCGGATTAAAATTCATCAATTCCGTAATGGCATATTCGGAGGTGAAATAGCCGACAATTACTAACTCTTTTATTTTTGAAATAAATGCTTTTTCTCCTGTTTCTTGCTGATTGGCTAAAGCATTTTTTTCGTGTTCGATCAAGAATTTTTGACGCTCCTCAGGTGTGGCATTGACAAAACTTTTGCCAATAGCAGATTGAGATACTTCTTCAAATTTGGCTAGTTCTTTTGGAAACTGTAATTGTTCTTTGCTACTATGGCAATCCTTCATCATTATATCTATGAATTCTGTCAAGTGTAAACTTTTTGCGCCAAGCGTGTCCGTTTCTGGTAAAATAGTTTCCGCTATTTCACTAATGGTTACTGCTTGTTCTTTAGTCAGAAATTGAGGTGTCCAATCGGGTTCCCCTGTTGGTTGGCAACCGCTCATAACTCCTGCAATAACGGATGCTGAAATAGTGCCTCCAAGGAGATAAGCAGTTTGTTGAATGGCTTTTCTTCTATTCATTGAAAAATATATTTTTTACAAATCGTTTATTGAGATTATTCTGAAAGATACTTCTTTACCGTACACTTTTTAAAATTTTTAGGCGAAATACGGTATTTGGAATTGATCGTCGAGGTTTGTAACCTCGATGCCATACGATAATCATACTGCATCGAGGTTACAAACCTCGACGATCTTACCTTCTTCATGGTGTATAACAAAGAACCTAAAAGTATACGTTAGTAAAAAAGATACTTAATAATCGACTCTAGATTTAAAGTTTTCTAAATAATTTAAAGGAATACTTTTTAGCTTACTACGAATAAATTTTCTCTGCGCTACTAACTCTGGAAATTGATAAAAGAATAATACCTTTTTTTCTTTAATACTGTTAGGAATTGGTTTATTCGCAAGTACAAAAAAAGTCCAAGCCTCTGCAATATCTTCTTCTGGGCTTTCCGCTGCATAATCGGTTACAAAAGAATCTTGTCGTTTTAAATAAAATCGATACAGCAAGCGAAGTCGTTTTCTTTGATTCCATTTTTTATCAATTCTATCCCATTGATACAATAGCCTTGGTGGCCAAAACTGTTGTACAAATTGTCCTAAATAACTTTTCTTTTTAGCATACCCTTCCATTGTTAAATACCCTTTTTTATCCTCTTGGTATTCATCTTCTGTTGGTGTTACTTGAGTGGCATTCAAAGTCAGTAAATGCCCAAACTCATGTATAAGGGTGTGGGTATAGCTGAGTATATGTGTGGAGTCCTTAGAGTGAATATCCATATCGGCAATATCTAAATCCACTTGCCACTTGGAATTTAAATCATTCATTGGATTAATGCCGCCCAAGTCTTCCTCTATACCATCTGTAAATAATCTAAACGAGCTGACATAGTTGTGTAGTAAATCATTGGGTAAGGTGTTGGTCACTATTTTCCAATACTGTTGAGCTATCTTATTATTAGTAGCTTGATTAGTAATTAAGATGCCGTCCTTAATTTCCCAAACGCCGATTTCCTTTTGGGCAATTCCTATTAAAGGGAAAAAGATAAATAGATAAAGTAGTATTTGTATTTTTTTCGTCATTCGAATATTTTGTGTTTCTCGTTACTAAGCATCCAAATCCACAGCCCGCTTTCTCAACACAAACTTTTGCGTCTTTCCCGTAGATGTCTTAGGAAGTGGACCAAAGACTACCATTTTAGGTGCTTTAAAATGAGCGATTTCAGACCGAACAAAATCTATTAGTTCTTGTTCGTTTGCGGAACAACCCTCTTTCAAATCTACAAAAGCACAAG
Source organism: uncultured Saprospiraceae bacterium (assembly GCA_937921525.1). Taxonomy (GTDB): domain Bacteria; phylum Bacteroidota; class Bacteroidia; order Chitinophagales; family Saprospiraceae; genus JAFMDF01. Next base: position 3,732 of record CAKZUM010000589.1, on the reverse strand, counting down.
GCACTTCTCCCCACTTTTCATCAGGTTTAGCTACTACTGCTGCATCCATCACCGCAGGGTGTTGGAATAAAGCACTTTCCACTTCAATACTAGAAATATTTTCACCACCGGAGATAATAATATCTTTAGATCGATCCTTTAATTGGATATAACCATTCGGCAAAGTGACTGCCAAATCCCCACTATGAAACCAGCCACCTGCAAATGCTTTTTCATTAGCAGTAGCATTTTTTAAATAACCTTTCATCGTATTATTGCCCCTAAACAGTACCTCGCCAATTGTTTCGCCATCAAAAGGAACAGGTTCAAGTGTATCTGGATTGGCGACCATCAAACCAGCAGATACGTGATAGGCGACTCCTTGAGAGGATTTAATTTCTGCTTGTTTGGGCATAGAGAGTTGATTCCAATCTGCATCCCAATCACATAAAGTCGAAGGCCCATAGGTTTCTGTCAAGCCGTAGACATGGGTAATATCAAATCCATTTTTCGCCATTAGATCTAAAACAGCAGCGGGTGGGGGAGCGCCACCTGTTAGAGCTTTTACAATATGCTTCTTCTTAGCTTTTAATTCCTCTGGTGCATTGGCGATCATGCTAAGAACAATAGGCGCACCACAAAAATGAGTGACTTTTTCATTGATAATGGCATCATAAATTTCTTCCATTCTTACGGCACGCAAGCAAATGTTTGTGCCACCAATCGCTGCCAGGGTCCAAGGAAAACACCAACCATTACAGTGAAACATTGGCAGCGTCCATAAATAAACGGGGTGCTTTTGTAATTCCCAAGCGACAATATTTCCCAATGCGTTTAGATAAGCACCTCTATGATGATAGACCACTCCTTTAGGATTACCTGTTGTGCCAGAAGTATAGTTAAGCGTTATAGCATTCCATTCGTCCTTCGGTAATTGCCAGTCATATTCTGCATCTCCAGTAGCTATAAATTCTTCATAATCCATCCTTCCAAGTGCCTCTCCTCCAGTTTCATTGGGATCAATAATATCAATAACCAAGGGTTTATTTTTAACTAAGCTTAATGCTTCTTTAATAATTGGAGCGGCTAAAGTATCGGTTAACAGTACTTTAGTCTCCGCATGATCCATCATAAAAGCAATATTCTTAGCATCCAAGCGCGTATTTATCGCATGCAATACGCCACCTGTCATTGGCACGCCAAAGTGTGCCTCATACGTTTCTGGCGTATTGAATCCCATTATAGAAACAGTATGACCTTCTTGAATGCCTGCCTGTTGAAGGGCTGCTGCTAGTTGGCAGGTTCGTTCATAGGTTTCTTTCCAATTGTATCGTTTCGTTCCGTAAACTAAGGAGGTCTTTGTCGGATATACGTAGGCGGCCCTTTTAATAAAACTTAGGGGCGACAGTTGAACATAGTTTGCTTCGTTTTTAGATAAACCTTCGTTGTATGGATTATGGCTCATTTTGTGTGTGCTTTTGGAATCAATAGGGTTGTTCTTAAATAAGGAATACGTATATAAATTATATATATGTGTTTGTTATTTAGAAACAACCCTAATATAGGTAATTTTTTGATATTGGTAAAATTTATGAAATTTTCCAGAAATAAACTTTGCATAAACTGACAAGTTTATCCAGCCAGTGGATATTAGTTTTACCACAAATTTAGGAATGAAGTAGCTTGATAAAACTAAACTAACAAAGCTAGGGTTGTATTTTACCACATAGATACATAGATCACATAGCATGCGTCATACTATGTGATCTATGTATCTATGTGGTAAAATTGCTAACTACTTTTGTGGTTTAGATAAACTTGTCCATAAACTTTATTGTTATTCAGAGGTTTATAAAAAAAGAACAATTATGAATTTCTACGACTTAAGTGCTAAAAGCCCATCTGGAAAAGTAATCAATATGTCTGATTATAAGGATAAGGCGGTTTTGATTGTGAATACCGCTACAAAATGCGGCTTAACTCCTCAATTTGAAGGTTTGGAAAAATTACATCAAACCTACAAAGATAAAGGTTTGGTTGTGTTAGGTTTTCCATCCAATCAATTTATGAATCAGGAACCTGAAACGAATGAGACCATTGTGCAAGCTTGCCAAATAAATCATGGCGTCACTTTCCAATTAACAGAAAAAGTGGAGGTGAATGGAAAAAATACGCATCCCATTTATAAGTATCTGAAAAAGGAATTGGGTGGCTTTTTGGGGAGTAAAATCAAATGGAACTTCACTAAGTTTTTAGTGACGCCCGAAGGGAAACCTTTTAAACGATATGGGCCTACTACTACACCAGATAAGATTGAGGCGGATATTGTGGCTGTGATGGAGTCAGCTAACTAGATTCTATTCAACACGGAAATCTCTTCGAGATTCACACAGATAACACGGATACTGTGCCAGGTATGCTCTAGGTCGTGTATAACTTAGTGCCCTCGACCTAGAGCAAATCTAATATAGTAACCGTGTCATCCGTGAATTTTCGTAAGAAAATCCGTGTTGAATCGAGTCTAATTAGAAAAGAAATCTAGTGACTAATAATATTATCCCTACCAATCTCCCCTAAGTTTTTACAACCTGCCAATGCCATCGTAAACTCAAACTCCGACATCAAATTAGCCAAGACCTCTTCCACCCCTTGCTGACCTGCCAGGGCTAAACCATAGGCATACGGTCGTCCAACACATACCGCCTGCGCACCCAAAGCCAGTGCTTTAAAAATATCTGCACCAGTCCGAATACCACTATCCATTAAAATTGGCATATCACTACCTGCCCCTCTTACGGCTTCTACTACTTTAGGTAAGGCATCAATGGCAGCAATGGCACCATCTACTTGACGACCTCCATGGTTAGAAACAATGATTCCGTCCACCCCATACTGCACCGCCAATTTACCATCTTCAGGATGCAAAATTCCTTTTAATACGATCGGCAACTTAGTAACAGATCGAAGAAAAGCCAAATCTTCCCAAGTTATAGAAGGACGAGAATAGACTCCCGTAAATGTTTTTACTGCATTGAATGTTGCTGGATCAACACCGGGAACTTGTAGCGCATCCCCTCCAAAATCCATATTTTTAACAATATGATTAAATACTGGATCACTTGTATATTGTGCTATTCCTTGTCCAGACAAAAAAGGCAAGTGCATTAAATCTAAATCTTGAACTCGCCAGCCTAATATGGTGGTATCCAGAGTAACAGCAATTGCCGAACAGCCCGCTTTTTCTGCTCTTTGTACTAAACTTTTTACGAGATCATTCGACTTACTCCAATACAATTGAAACCACCTTGGACTGTCTCCCATGTCTGCAACGATTTCCTCCATAGGGTAGGAGGCTTGGTTGGACATAATCATTGGTATACCCAACTTAGAAGTAGCTCTACCGACTGCTTTATCCGCCTCCTCATTTATCATTTCTAATACCCCAATTGGGCAGGTTAAAATGGGAGAAGGCAAGGTGTCTCCAAATAATTTGGTAGTTGTATCTCGCACGGAAACATCTCGCAACATTCTAGGAAAAATTCGATGCTTGGCAAAGGCAGTTGTATTTTCTCGAATAGTATCATCCGTTCCTGCGCCACCGATAATATAGCCTCCCGCTTTGGGATTCATTTTTTCTTTCGCTTTCGCTTCTAATTGAAAAGGGTCAAAAGGAACAATTGGTTGTGCCCCCATCATTCCTTTGATATAAATTTCTCCTTGTCGTGCAGGTGCAGACATTGGTGTCTTTTCTTC
>CAKZUM010000588.1 GCA_937921525.1 uncultured Saprospiraceae bacterium | reverse complement strand
GCCTTTATTTGATGTTGGATTGGGCTATGTCAAATTAGGTCAATCTTCTAGTACCTTATCTGGTGGGGAGGCACAACGGGTGAAACTAGCTTCCTTCCTCGGCAAACAAAATAATAAAGGCCACATCTTTTTTATTTTTGATGAACCTACTACTGGATTACATTTTCATGATATTCAAAAATTACTAGATGCTTTAAATGCTTTGGTAGAAATTGGCCATACGGTCTTGGTAGTTGAACATAATATGGAAGTTATTAAGTCGGCTGATTGGGTGATTGACTTAGGTCCTGAGGGTGGTAAAGATGGTGGGCATTTATTATTTCAAGGTCGACCTGAGGATTTAGCTAAGGTGAAAAAATCTTATACGGGGCAGTTTTTGAAAGAGAAACTTGGTTGAAATCTCAAACAACAAATTCCAAATTTCAAGGTGAACATTTGTTGGTGGTATTATATTATTGCAAAAGCAATTCTTTAAATTCTATCAAAGTAATTATCTAATAAGAGGTTTAAGTTACAAACTTAAACCATCGACTCTACAAGGATTTTAAGTTGAGGAAATACCAAAGTATATCTGTTGAAATCTCAAACAATGAATTCCAAATCCCAAAGTGAACATTTGTTGGTGCTTGGGATTTGAATTTTACTATTTGTTATTTGGATTTTTGTTGTTTAGAATTTAATACCCGATACAAAACATGTCGCCGAAGTACATGCCCTTCCGCTATTAAAGGATGTTCAAATTCTCCTATCTTTTTCATTCCAATTTTTTGCATTACCTTTTCTGAGCGTTTATTAACGGTAGCGGTGAAAGAATAAATCTCTGGCAATTTTAATTCTTCAAATCCATATTGTAGACACCTTTTTGCTCCTTCTGTCGCATAGCCTTTTCCCCATGCTGCTTTTTTTAATCGCCAACCTATTTCTGCGGAAGGGGTAAAATCTAGTCCTTCTTGCGTATTCCACGCTAGACCTATAAAACCGATGAAGTCTCCATCCGCTAGAGTGTCTACTGCATACCAACAGTGCCCGTAATCTTTAAATTGTTGGTTGACTCTTTTTAGGAAGTCTAGGGTTTGTTCTTTGGTTTGGGTGCTTGGGAAAAATTCCATTACTTCTGGGTCGGCGTTTAGGGCGGCCATGGGTGTGGTGTCTGCTGTGGTCCATTTTCGGAAGCCTAGGCGTTGGGATTGGAATAGGTATTTCATGTTTCTAGCATACTGAGTGATGGGTTACTGGATGTCCCATGACTGCGTCATGGGTTCTGCATGTCCCACGACTGCGTCGTGGGTTATGCATCTCTTTCCCACGACTTCGTCATGGGTTACAGGATGTCGTCCCGTTGGGACTGTAGGTTATGAGATGTACCGTGACTGAGTCATGGTTTACAAGATATAGCTAACGCTTTTTGTGCTTCTAAGCACAAGCCCTCTCAGCCGTTGGGACTGTGGGTTACGGGAAAGCCCTTAATTCTCTGCTAGAAGATTAAGGGCTTTGTTTTGTTAGTTGTCTACATATCTAGCTGTATTCAGCTATTTCTTTAGGGCTATATCTAGGACTTCTTTCATTTGTTCTACGTAGTGGAACTTTAAGCCTTTGATATAGGTATCGTTGATTTCTTCTATATGTTTTTTGTTGACCTTACAAAGAATAATTTCTTTGACGCCTGCTCTTTTAGCGGCAAGAATTTTTTCTTTGATGCCTCCGACAGGTAGTACTTTTCCACGAAGAGTTATCTCGCCCGTCATCGCTAAGTTGGGTTTTACTGGTTTGTCTGTTAAAACTGAAGTTAAGGCGGTGAGCATGGTAATACCTGCGGAAGGACCATCTTTCGGTACAGCACCCTCAGGTACATGTATATGAAAATCATGCTCTTCAAATAATTTAGGATCGAGACCTAGTGATTCCGAATTAGCACGGATATAACTCAATGCCGTCTTAGCCGATTCTTTCATTACATTTCCTAAATTACCAGTCAATTGCATCTGGCCTTTGCCTTTACTCTTGCTCGCTTCTATAAATAGTATATCACCACCTACAGAAGTCCACGCTAGGCCGACTACTACCCCGGGTACTTTATCATTTTGATAAGCATCTCTAGAATATTTGATCGGTCCTAATATGTCTTTTAAATCTTCTGTAACAATAGCAGCATTATAAGATTCTTCCATTGCTACTTTCTTTGCGGTATTCCGCATCACCCCTGCAATCTGTCGGGTCAAAGAACGACATCCTGATTCTCTGGTATATCCTTGGATGATCTTAGTAATCACTTTAGTACTTAGCTTAATATCCTTTGATTTTAAACCATGTTCTTTTCGTTGCTCTGGAATCAAGTGCTTTTTAGCGATTTCCACTTTTTCTTCTATAGAATAGCCACTTATTGGGATAATCTCCATCCGATCTCTTAAAGCAGGTTGGATGGTGCTGAGAGAGTTAGCCGTTGCTATAAATAATACTTTGGACAAGTCATATTCTATATCCAAGTAGTTATCGTGGAACGTTCCATTTTGCTCAGGATCTAATACCTCTAATAAAGCAGATGATGGATCTCCTCTAAAGTCTTTTCCAACCTTATCTATTTCATCCAAAATGAAAACAGGATTAGACGACTGTACTTTTTTCAGCGACTGAATAATTCTACCCGGCATCGCCCCTATGTAAGTTTTTCTATGTCCTCTTATTTCTGATTCATCATGTAATCCTCCTAAAGACATCCGAATAAACTTGCGCTCTAGTGCATTGGCAATAGACTTCCCTAAAGATGTTTTTCCAACACCCGGAGGGCCCACCAAACAAATGATCGGTGCTTTCATATCCCCCTTCAATTTCAAAACAGCCAAGTGTTCTAAAATACGCCCTTTGACTTTTTCTAAACCAAAGTGATCTTTATCTAAGACTTTTTTTACTTTCTTTAAATCAAAGTTATCATCTGTAAATTCATTCCACGGCAAATCCAAGAGTATCTCCAAATAAGTCATCGTCACAGAAAACTCTGCCACTTGTGGATTGATCCTTTGTAATTTTTTAAATTCTTTATCAAAAGCAGCTTTGGCATCTTTTGACCATTTCTTCTTTTCT
>CAKZUM010000587.1 GCA_937921525.1 uncultured Saprospiraceae bacterium | reverse complement strand
TTAGTTAAGTTAAACACTTTGAAATCTAAAATACTCAATGGTCATCCCACCTAAGTTTATAACAAGAGAAGATTTTAAAATCCAATCCTACGATATAGATCATCGTAAAAAAGTAGCGGTCCCTGCATTAGTTAAAATGATGCACGAGGCAGCTATGAGCAATGCAATAGGTTTAGATTTATCAGTATTCGATTTAGAACCGCATGGTATTTCTTGGGTCTTAATGCGAAAGAAATTAAGTCTACACCGCTTGCCTGATTTTGGAGAAACGATCACCGTAGAAACTCATCCTGCTGGCTTTGAACGTTTTTTTACTTATAGAGATTATAAGGTATTTGATACGCAAAATAATTTAGTGGCAACGGCTGCGACTATTTGGCTATTGATGAATTTAGAGACTAGGAAAATGAGCCGTATTCCTGCGCTCATTACAGATCGAAATTTTCCGATTCCACCTAATTCTTTACCTCGTTTACCATTTAAATTGCCTCCTTTTCAAACAGCTAGTTTGGAAAAGAAATTCCAAGTAGGTTGGTATGATTTGGATTTCAATAAGCACTTGAATAATCTTTATTATTTGCAATGGGTATTGGAGACTTTACCTGATGCTATTTTGCAAAATTGCCAGTTGCAAGAAATTGACCTGTTGTATAAGTTGGAATGTTCGTGGAAGGAGGAGGTGCTTTGTGAGACGGAGGTTTTGGGGGATACTTCTTTTCGGCATCGGATGGTGCGGCAGTCGGATGGGAAGGAGGTGCTGTTGGCTACTACTCTTTGGGAGCGGGTGTAGGGTGCATCCTTGGGTACTCCCTGTATCCTCTATATCTGGTCTCGCATAGCTGCTGTAGTCAGCTTTTACTGGCAATGCAAGGTTCTCACTCGCTCTTTTTATTTAATAAGTTTACTAAACCTTCAAGGTTTAGTAAACTTAGAACATCACTTTTGAAGTAGTCGGATGAATTGAAAAACTATTTCTTAAGCAGCCCCTTATCCAATCGCTGCATCACTACCTCATACAACATCATCCCCGTAGCCACCGACACATTCAAAGAATCCGTCTTACCTACCTGAGGAATAATAAAAGTCTCATCCACCATTTTTAAAATAGAAGGGCTCACGCCTCTCCCTTCGGCACCGATAATAATAGCAGAAGGGGTCGTGAAATCAACATGATGAATCCCCTTTTCGGCGTATAGATCACTCGCATATACTTGTACCCCAGAATTTTGCAAAAACTCTACGGCGGCCACAATACTTGCTTCTTTACAAACAGGAATTTCTAATAAGGCACCTGCGGAAGCTTTGATGGCATCGGAATTGATTTGAGCAGATTTTTTTCTAGGTATTACGATTGCTTGTACGCCCATTACCTCAGCGGTTCTAGCAATGGCGCCAAAGTTTCGCACATCTGTCACCCCATCCAGTAGGAGGAATAAAGGCACTTTAGATTGCTCATATACTAGCGGTAAAATATCTTCTAATTTCTGGTATTCGATTAAAGATAGGAAGGCGACGATGCCTTGATGATTGCCATCGACCATTCTGGCGATTCGCTCCTTAGGCAATTGCTGTAGTATAATGCGGTGTTCCTTACAAAGCTGTCGAATCTCCTTTTCTATAGGTCCTTTGAAGCCTTGCTGAATGATGACTTTATCTATGGTCTTGCCTGCTTTGATCGCATCCAAGACAGGGTGTCGACCAAAAATTACTGTATTGGAATTTCTCATTAAAGACAAAGATAACATTGTCTTTAAAACAAGGGCCGTATTTTGTAAAAACTAAATAAAAAAGAGGAGGAGTGGAGAGGAAATAAAGTGGGGTATCAATCGCTTTGAAATACAAATCTGATAAAGACCTAATCAGGGTCTTTGTAAAAATAGTGGCTATGCCGACAAGATCAGATTAATATACATCGAAGCGATTGACGTACTGAAGTTGTGTTGTGTTGTTCTGAATAAGATCAATATTTAGCGTACAATTTTCGTACTGTAAAGCCAAGGTTTGAATCGAGTGTTCTTGATCCAGGGTAGCATTGTGTACTACTTGTTGTCCTATAAAGGCGCCTACTTGCTCTGTTAAACGCTGCATAAGGTCTTGAATGGTATTCAAGTAATTTCCTGAATTCATCAATCCTACAGTAATGGCTAATTTGATCTCGCGAATATTCATAATGAGTGCTATTTGTTATGTCCCTTTCAGGAATCATTTGTTCTATCTTACCGATAAAACAGACTTTCAATCCCTGTGTTCGATAACGTATTTTAAATTATTGTTAATTTTTTAGGACGCCGTAATTCCATAAAGTGCTGGCTATTGTATAGTGTAGTTTTAATACAATGTGTAACCCTTTTCAAATGGAATTTTTTGAAGAAATTGGTGTTTTGTACAGATACAGTACAAATTGGTCATCTTATTTTGAGGAATAACTTTTGGAGGAAAATATAACTGGGGAAAAAATTAGAGAGGTATGTATGCTTAAGACGACAGACTTTTTAGTAAGTCACAAATCAGACGTATATAATAAAATAAATATTTCTAAAGACTGAGTTCACTCCGAAAAGTCTATTTCTTGATTAAACAACTAACTAAGCACGCTACCACTCGCTATTAAGAGTATGTCTAAAAGAGAAATGGCGGTTGATCGACATCAACCACCATTTGGAACTGCATTTAACAACTATATTCTTGTCCCATACTCTGGGGAAGGGGAGTTTTATTTAACTTCAACTTCAACATCAATTTCAACTTCAAATCGTTATGTTGATCTTATAACGAGCTGTCAACGTCTCATTTTTGAGATTGAAGTTAGTTTTAGGCTAATTTAGCCATATCTCTTATTAAAATACTATTACGGTTAAAATAAATTAAGTTTTCTTTTCTCAACTCATTTAAAACAGAAGTTACTGTTTGACGCGAAGTGCCTGTAATGTTGGCAATATCTTGCTGTGTCAGGGTATGCTTGAATAAGGTTTCAAAGCCTACTTGGCGACCTCTATCCGTTGCTGTTTCTTTAATAAAATCTACAATTCTAGTTCTAGCATCTTTGAAAATAAGTCCTTCTAGACGATTTTCTGCTTTTCTGAGTCTTCCGCCCATCATTTTGAGTACACTATTGCACAAATCGTAATTCGTCTGCATTAGTGCTTGGAAGTCCTCTACTTTTAAGGCGTAGTAATGTACTTCGTTATTCATTGCTTGTGCAAAATCTGGTCTATTTGTTTCGCCAACAGCACACATTTCGCCAAACATAGCTAGTGGATGTAACACGGATTTAATAATTTCTTTGCCATCAGAAGAATGAGTACCAATCTTAATACTTCCTTTTGATAAGAAAAAAATGTGCTTTGAAGGCTCTCCTGCATGGTAAAGGAAACTATATTTTGGAAGTACCTTTTTTTCTACCATTTGCTCCAATCGGTCTGAATCGGCTTCGGATAAGGATCGGAAAATCGGGAATAATTGAAGAATAAAAGTGTTTTTTTGCTCTTTCATTTTCTTTTTCTTTAGTCGGGATGATTACTGAAGTTGTTTAAAAATTACGGTAGCTTTCACTGCAATGCTTAGTGTTTAGCTAGAATATTTTAGCCAAACTTATACTTATGCAATCTAATAGACACCATTTTTTGCTATCCCCCCTACGTAGTTTTAAAATAATTTTTATGTCTATCTTAGTATTGACAAAAAAATAAGTCAGTCTTTCAGATTTTGAATTGAGTCTTTTTTCCATAGGTTTTCAACCCATAGAAAAAAGAACTCATCTCAAAATCGACTGATTTATTTTTTTGTCGTTCCTTAATATTTAAAAAAAAGGTATTTTTGCGCTGTGGTATAGGATTAAGCGCTGTAAGACTGTTCTATCGTTCCATGCTAGCATTGGAAAAGGAAAGTCCGGACAACGTAGAGCATCACGCCATCTAACGGATGGGGTCCTTATTTGCTTTAATTTATTAAAGTGAACAAAGGATACAGAGAGTGTCGCAGAAAATAACCGCCAACTTCCTCTAAGATTTATCTTAGAGAAAAGGTAAGGGTGAAAATGTGTGGTAAGAGCGCACGGTGTTCTCAGGTAACTGAGAAGGCGGATAAACCTCGTGAGTTGAAATGCCGCATATATCCTGATTCGTAAGAGATAAGTTGCTCGCTTAGCGTGGAAGTACTTTCGGGTGCTTTCCATCGGGAGGGGTAGGCAGCTAGAGGTAATCCGTGAGGATTATCCGAGATAAATGATAGAAAGGTAATCTTTTGATGTTGGGCTGTAATCGTCGAATGTCATTAGTTTACTTACAGAATCCGGCTTATAGGTTTTGCAGTCGCTTGTCCTTCCTTTTTAAGCGTATACTCTAAGAATTTCTTGCTAATCTACATGAAAAAAAATAATAGAGCTGTTCTCCCCTTCAAAAAATGGATGATTGCCACTAGTGTACTTGCCTGTTTATTTGCTATAATTAGTTGTAATGATAAGAATTATATCTATGACGAATCTCAGGAAATTCTAGCAACAAAATGGGCCTACCAAGATACGCTTAACTATACTTTCCAGATTAGCGATACTACCAAGATATATAACATTTACCTAGAACTAGATCACTCCACAGATTATGCTTACCAGAATCTGTATTTAAAAATGCACACCCAGTTTCCTTCTGGAAAAAGAATTTCCCAGCAAGTATCTTTTGAATTGGCGGACAAGTATGGTCAATGGTATGGCGATTGTGGCAGTAATGCTTGTACTTTATTAGTGCCGTCTCAAAAAGGGGCTTATTTTAATGCTATTGGAAAACATACTATTACGATAGAGCAGTTTATGCGGAAAAATCCTATTGAAGGTATTAAAGGACTGAGTGTTCGAATAGAGGATACGGGGAGTAGTCGGTAGACTATTCAAGAACTAAGTTCAAGTATCAAGTATGTTCCAGTAGGATAATATGACTAATTGTGTTACTTGGTTTTAGGCTTTGTGAAAGGCTTGATATACGGTTTAAGTTACAAACTTAAACCATCGACTCTGCGAGGATTTTAGACTATGGAGCTGTCAAAATATTTACTCTATGTCTTTTGAAGATTCTATATAGTTTTTGTGTATCAGTTCATTAACGACGAATTCTTGGTGGCAGACATTTTAAAAATGGCTGACACCTTTTCGTAGACCCAAGTATCAGCCACTTTCTAAGTGTCTGCTACTTAGAGTCCGTCTACCTAATATTAAGCCTTTCATAACGTTCAGAATACACACGAATACAAAGACTTTGATATCAGAAATCAAATTCGACCAAAGTGCCTTCCCATTAAGTAACGAGTGAAAAATAAGTTCCCCATTTTGGGTAGTCAAATATAAAGCTAGACAAGGCGGAAAACGTAGGCGATGCCCAGCATCGACGAGGCTTTCCAACGCAGTATAGTTTTATATTTGGCAGCCATAAATGCGGA
>CAKZUM010000586.1 GCA_937921525.1 uncultured Saprospiraceae bacterium | reverse complement strand
AATTGAGTGTAAAATGAAGTTGGGGTAGTAAATTTATTCATCGGATCACCTGCAGTAGAATGTCGTCAACTTAAGAAAAACTAGGTAGCTTATAAGACATAATTCAACGCGGAGCTACTTCGTAGCTACACGGATTTTTTTGGATCTTTGTAGGTCGTGTATCTAGGCGTTGACTTTTTTATTACTAATTATGTCCTACTCCAATACGGAGCTACTTCGTAGCTATATGGATTTTTGTAGGTCGTGAAGGATGTTGACAGTTGAAAGTCACCATACAGGTATGTCACGCTCTTGACCTAGGGAACACATCTAATACAGGCGACCTATAAAATCATTTAAATCTGCGTTGAATTATGCGTATTTAGACATCTAGTTCCTTAAGTTGACGACATTCCACTTCTAGTGGTCCGATGAAACGTGCAGCTTGATCGGACCATTGCAAGTGATCCGATCAATTTTAGAAAAAATGTTAATTAACTGAGAGCCGTTGCTTTGATTTTCTTTTTTAATAAAACAGCAGCTTTTGTATAACCACCATTTCCACCATCAATAAAATGAATATGATTCGCTGCTCTATTTCGAACATAACAAGAAATAATACTTTCTTGACTCACATGAACACCATAAAGAATTTTTCCGTCTGTTTCCATTTCATCTAAATATTTAAGGAGTTGTTTTCTTTGTGCTATTTTACCAGAAATGACCATGCTCATTTTTCCATCTAAAACAAAAATGTCCGCTAACTTTATTAATTCATTTAAAAACTTTTTTCCACTCTTGCTAGGCAAGTACAAATATTTTCCGCCTATCATAAGTACCCAATTTTTCATCCATTCGATAAAGCGGAAGTTGGGTTTACGCATTTTTAATTCCATTTTAATCTTTTGTAAACCTGCATCCATTCTTAATCTTGGTAAAGAGATAGGATTTCTTTTTTGATACGCGCCATAAATAGTATCGGCTTTATCTAGCACTTCTTTAAAATAGGTAGCTTGTTCGGATTCTTTTTTAATATGTATTATTAAACAAACAACTTCATCTGCATTAGTAGGTGGTAGAATTTTTTTCCATCTACATTCCATGCCTTCTAAATTTAACTCTAAATTGCTGTTATTTAAATCGGGAATATTAATTACTTTAGATTTTATTATTTTTTCGGCATACTGTAGCCCATTGCCTAAAACTATTGGAATGGAATAAAGTGCGTTAATAGAGACCTTGGCTATATTTATATGAGTATCGGCTTTATATACATCAGAAACCGATAGACAACCTACTCTTAAATCAATATTAAATTCCTCCTTGACATTATTTTGATGCAATACTAATGCGTCCATGATTTCCGTCAATAATGTGGGTGGTACGATTAAGGTAGCTCCGTCACCACCAAAGAAAAATGGAAAGTCAATTTTAACTTTTGCAGCTATATTTAAAGCAGCAATGATGCTACCCGTTGCTATCATATTGACCAATTCTGAAAGCCCATCTTGTACGGCCTCAGTAGAACCTTTAATATCCGTAACAATTACAGACCAATTTGACGGAATTTGCTGAAAAGCTTCTGGTTGAACTAAAACATTATTGATAGTTTGAGTCTGAATGGGTAGGTTTGTGTAAAAGTGTGCATTATTCATAAGCTTGCAAATTTCGGAGATCACGGTTATTTATAAAGCTTCAAAGTCAATATATAAATGGTTTAAGACATTTGCTACAATAATAATAATAAAACTCAAAAATGTATCAACACTTCCTCCTTTTCTTTTTTCTTTTTCTTAGCCCCACCTATGCTTTTCTACAAACCCCATCTTTTCTTATTTCCGACATCCAAATAGAGGGGAACAAGCGGACAAAAGAAAGAGTTATTTTAAGAGAACTAGATATCCAAGAAGGAGATACTCTAAGCCTTGACAAATGGATCGCTACTAAAGAAAGGAATGAAGAATGGGTGATGAATACAGGTTTGTTTACAGAGGTCGTTTTGACTTGGGCAGAACAAAACGAGGGTAAGGCAATCATTACAGTCAAAGTAAGAGAATTCTGGTATATCTTTCCTTTAGTTTTATTTCAACTAGCGGATAGAAATTTTAGTATTTGGTGGACAGAACAAAATAGATCCTTAGAGCGAGTGAATTATGGGATGCGATTTTTTCACCATAATTTGACAGGCAGAAGAGATCGGCTTCGACTAATTACTCAGTTAGGCTTTTTGAAAGTATTGGAGTTAGCTTATGATTTGCCCATGCTTGGTGATAATGAAAACTTAGGCGTATTTGGAGATATTCATTTTTCTAACCAAAAACAAGTTGCCTATATTACGGAAGGCAGTCGATTAAAATTCTTTGGGAATGAAGAGGAGTCCGTCTTGCTGCAACGATTTAGAGTAGGGGCGGGTAGTACTTACCGAGACGGTCTTTTTAAATACCATACTGCTAAATTATTTTATAGTACCAGTACAATCGGAGATGAAATAGCCGCTTTAAATCCTGCCTATTTTTTAAATGAATTAACTAGTCAACAGCACTTTACCTTCCAATATAATTTTACGATTGATCGCCGAGATGTAAAAGTATATCCGATTAAAGGAGATCAATTTTCCGCTTCTGTTCAAAAAGATGGATTTGGTTTTTCGCATGAAGATATTAATGCCTTTTCTTCCGTGGTTTCTTACGCCCGTTTTTTTCCACTAGGTAAAAAGCAGATACATAGTTTTGGCTCTAAAATTACAGGTCGCTATACTTTTAATCGTTCCGAGCAACCCTATACCCATACTTCTTTTGTGGGCTATAGTCCAAATGCTTTGAAAGGCTATGAGTTCTATGTGATGGATGGATTGGATGCGGCCTTACTTAAAACACATTTTAGATTTAGACTTTTTCAAAAAGACTTTCAATGGGGAAAGTGGGTATTCTTGGAGCAATTTCGGTTTATGCCATTGAGTGTTTATTTTACAGTAAATAACGATGTGGGGTATGTCAATGCGCCTTATAGTGGTGCGCAGAGTACCTTGAGTAATCAATGGTTATGGGGTAGGGGTGTTGGTGTAGATATATTGTTTTACTACAATCGTTTACTTCGATTTGAGTACAGCTTTAATCATTTAGGGGAACGGGGTTTGTTTTTTTCTTGGGATTTGGCTTTTTGAACAAATTTTACGACTACTTATTTTATTTTACTACATCCTTTTCCTATTTTGAGTCAAAATTAAAAATATGAAACGTTCAAATTTTTCCATATTATTATCTGCCGTAGTATTACTACTAATTTCTGCTTGCCAATCAGAAGTAAAAGGGCCGCCTGTATTAAAGGCAGATAATTTAGTCAAGACTTTTCAAAAACGACTAATTGAAGCAAAAGCAGGGGAAGAGATTTTATTACCACCAGGTACGTTTGAATTTAAAAGATCCATTTCCTTAATTGATATACCTGGAATAACCATCAAAGGCGCAGGTAAAGGAAAAACCATTCTCTCCTTTAAAGGTCAGGTAGAGGGTGCCGAAGGAATGCTTATTAAAAATGTAGATGGTATTACTTTAGAGGGCTTCACAATTTCTGATTCTAAAGGAGATGCCATTAAGACGCAGGCTTGTAAAAACGTAGTATTTCGTGATCTAGAAACTACTTGGACTACTGGTCAATTGCCTACCAACGGTGCCTATGGTTTATACCCTGTCAGTTGTACGAATGTCTTAATGGAAAAGTGCGAAGCCTCCTATGCGATGGATGCAGGTATTTATGTGGGCCAGTCTACAAATGTGGTGGTAAGAGATAATTATGTACATCATAACGTAGCTGGTTTGGAAATTGAAAACACTAGAAACGGAGAGGTGTACAACAATATAGCCAAAGATAATACCGCTGGTATGTTGATCTTTGATATGCCTGACTTACCACAAGCCAATGGGGATAAAATAAAGTTCTACAACAATGTGATGGACGGAAATAATGGTAAAAATTTCGCACCTAAAGGAATGATTGTAAGTACCCTTCCTCCCGGAACAGGAATGAACTTAATGTCGCACTCGAATATTGAGATGCACCACAATACGATTAAAAATCATAATACGGTCAGCGTCATGGTCAATAGTTGGTTCATTACGGGCAATCCTTTTAAGTCTGAAGAATTTGATCCTTATTGTACTAACATTCACATCCATGATAATATTATCGAGAGGGGGGCAGATGGTAATACAGATATGTCTACTGAATCAGGACAATTAATAAGTGCTGTGTCAAAAGGAAAAGCGATGGACTTTATAATTGATGGTATTTTCAAACCGGGCCTACCAGATGTAAATGGTAATGCCAGTAGCTATTGCATGCGTAATAATGGCGACAATATTCGTTTCATTAATTTGAATGCACATAAGGGACAAACAATAGAAGATTTTTTTAAAAATATGGACACGAACTATGCAAAGTTCGATTGTGAATTACCTGATTTTGATACTACGGAACACGATAAGTGGTTAGCAGCGAAATGATTTTTTAGAACCAAGAGTATAGTATAAAGCCCAAATTCAAAAGTGCAATATTAAAATCAAAAATGAAGAAAACGCTAATTACAGCTACCACACTCTTTGCATTTATTTTGTTGATTACCAATTGCAAGGTTGGCAATCAACAAATAAACATCCCTGCCCAACCATACGAAAAATTATCTCAATATCAATTCTTTGAAGGAAACTTAGCAGATTTAAAACCAAGCGAACGAGTCCTTCCCTATGATTTAAATTCTCCTTTATTTTCTGATTATGCCCATAAGGCAAGGTTTGTATGGATGCCCGAAGGTACGAGTGCTAGCTATACGAATGACCGTGTGCTAGACTTTCCAACAGGGGCAGTTTTGATTAAAAATTTTTATTACGAAAATGATGAGACGGATGCTTCCAAAGGAAGACGTATTATGGAAACCCGTCTATTAGTCAATCGAGGAACGGAATGGGAGGCGATTGGATATATCTGGAACGAAGAACAAACAGAGGCTTTCCACGAGGTAGTTGGAGATATAAAAGAAGTGAACTGGGTGAATACAAGCGGTCAGGCACAAACGACCAATTATATTATTCCCAATAAGAATCAGTGTAAGAGTTGTCACTTAAACGGGAAGCAACAAATTCCTATCGGACCAAAAGTGCGGAACCTAAATAAAAGTTTTGTCTATGCCGATGGCGAAATGAATCAATTAGAAAAATGGGCAGCCGTTGGTTACTTAAAAGATTATGATGCTAGTCAGGTACACCCTAAAGTAGCTACTTGGGATCAAGAAGAGACAGGTACGCTACATGAAAGAACGATGGCCTATTTGGATATTAATTGTGCGCATTGTCATAACCCTACTGGTTCGGCTAACACATCTGGGCTACACTTAAATGCTACTGCACCATTAGACTTAAATGTGGGAGTTTATAAAGCGACAGTTTCCGCAGGTGCGGGTACAGGAGGGTACACGTATTCCATTGTTCCCGGTAATCCAGAAGAATCCATCATGGTATATAGAATGGGATCGAGTAATCCCGGAGCTATGATGCCTGAATTGGGAAGGAGTTTAGTACATACAGAAGGGGTTGCTTTAGTGAGTGAATGGATAGAGAATATGGAAGTGGAGTAGATGGAAAATCAAGAATATTATTTGGCAGAGCCATCCTAAAAATAGGTGATGTTACTTCGGTAAATAATATATGAGAGACGAAAAACAAATCCAGCTTCAACTTAAGGATAATACCAATTTAGGGTTGACAATTTTACCACATAGGTACATAGGTCACACAGCATACGTCCTACTATGTGACCTATGTACCTATGTGGTAAAATACAACCCTAGCTTTGTCAGCTTATTTTTATCAAGCTGTCCATTCAGAATTATGGCTAATATTTACGAAAGCGTAAAGTAAAAAGTTGCCCCCTTTTTCGGAGTGCTTTGCACCCAAATTTTCCCTCCGTGCCTGTTAATTACTTTTTTAACAACTGCCAAGCCTACCCCTGTTACCTCTAAATTATTTGTGGTATCTACCTTATGGAAAGGCTTAAATATTGATTCGATCTCCTCATTCGCTAGACCAATACCATTATCTTGTATAAAGTAAACAACTTGATTGTCTTGATTTTTTTGACCGATTACTATAATAGGATTGTCTTTTTGACTACTAGATTTGATTGCATTGCTGAGTAGGTTTTCGACAAGCGTGGCCAAAAGCATTGGATCTCCCATAGCTCTCATACCCTCTTGTATTTGGAAAGAGTATTTGCCTTTAGGAGTAATACTATTAAGGACCGTATTACAAAGTTTACTAAAATCGATAGAGCAGTTTTGTAAGGTAGTAAAATTGATTTTAGATAAATTCCATATATCCATTATAACGGAATCCATCCGCTCAGAAGCAGTTTTTAATCCATTTATTAATTCATTGCCCAGACTGTCGAATTGATACTCACCTTTTAATAAGCCTAGCAATCCCTCTATATTTTTTACAGGTGCTCTGAGGTCATGTGCCACTGCATGACTAAAATTTTTTAAATCTTGATTGGCATACTGGAGTTTATCGCTCAGACGGTCTACTTCCCCTTTTTTCAAATTCAACTCAAGCTGATTAATTATTTGTTTAGCCAGTATTTGGAGTGTTTGGATTTGATCTTTAGAGAGGTTTCGTGGCACTTTGTCAATGATACATAAAGTACCGATAGCAAACCCATCTGGTGTTACTAGCGGAGTGCCTGCATAGAAGCGTACTGGAGGGTCTTGTAGTGCTAATGGAGAGTCGAAAAAACGTTCGTCTTTTAAGACATCTTCAATTACCATTACTTCGGAGGGCTGATTAATTGCGTGAGCCGCATAGGTAGATTTTCTAGATGTCTGGGAGTGATCTATCCCCATTTTAGCTTTGAACCAACACTTATCTTCATCAACTAAACTGATGAGGGAGATAGGTACATTAAAGATAGTGGCTGCTAGGTGAATAATATCATTATACGCTTTTTCGGGAAGAGTACTGATCTGGTATCGGTAGAGTGCCTCGAGTCTCTCTACCTCATTAGAAGGAATAGCTGGGCTTTCCATTGTTAGTAGACTTAGTGATTAAAAATCGAGGCTCTTCACACTACACTAGTAGAAAAAATGATTTTTCCTGCGTAGGGTATTAGTAAAGATAGTCTATTTTTTGGTATTATTTAATAA
>CAKZUM010000585.1 GCA_937921525.1 uncultured Saprospiraceae bacterium | reverse complement strand
GTTGGCTATTCGATGGGTGGCTATGGCGTTTTGAATGTGGCAGGAGCAGGTTACAGTGATGGGGCAATTGGCTTTTTTGAAAAAATGACGGGAGGGAGTAAAGCATTAGCAACGAGAGGTAGTGGCAATGCCGATTATTTGAAAAGTATAGAAAGTATAGATAACAGAGTTAAAGCGGTGGTAGCTTTTGCGCCTTGGGGAATGCGAGAAAAAGTTTGGGATGCGGAAGGTTTAAAGGGTTTACAAACACCTACCTTTTTTATTGCAGGTAGTGAAGATGATATTTCGGGTTATGAGACGGGCATCAAAGCAATTTATGAAGGCGCTATTAATGCAGATCGTTTTCTCTTGACTTATAAAAATGCACGGCACAATGTAGCACCGAACCCACCTCCAACAGCGGCATTAGCACCTGGTTTGCATATTGATGAGTACTATCGTTATGCCGAGCCTTCTTGGGATCAACGCCGAATCAATAATATCAATCAGCATTTTGTTACGGCTTTTTTGGGGATTCATTTGCAAGGGAAGGACTATCAGAAATTCTTGAATCTACCGATGGATTCTAATGAGGAGACTTGGACGGGGTTTGTTAAGCGATCCTCGCCAGGATTAGAGTTGTTGCGGGCTACTGCTGAGGAATAGAAAGCAATTGAGACATTCCACTGTAAGTGATCCGATTATTTTTATTTAAAATTTAAAATTCACACCCAAGGTCATACTCAATCCTATATCATCTGCAAAATATCGCTGCCTATTTAAGTAATCACGGTATCTTATATTGAATACATTGTCTGCTTTGAAGAAACCTCGAATCTTGTATTTTGAAAAAATAAAATTAGTGGAGATTTTTACACCAGTTAAATTATAAGTAGGTGGTGGTGGCAGGAAATCTTGTGTGGCAAGAATATTCTTTTGTTCAAAAACCAATCTATTGTTTAATTCAATTTCGGTTTCTTCGATTTTGATATTGTGGGAAAAAGTTACTGGATTTTTAACTCGATAAACAATGCTTCCAAAAAAGCTATTGGGGGGCATAAACACCAAGGGAATATTATTTTTAATATCCTCTCCTTTTAGGTAACTATAGCGCAGTAGCGCAAAAATTTTATTCTTAATGGTGAACTGCGTACTGATGTCTAAACCATAAATATTGGCATCCGTTTGTTCATAATTAAAAACAGGAAAAGCCCCTCGAATTGTCAATCGGAATTCCTCTTGTGGATTTAAAAAAATATAATTGTTGAAATGTTGATGATAAAATAGCGCGCTTATAGAAAAATCTGTATTAGGTAACCATTTATACTCTAAGGTATTTTTAAGCGCTGCTTCTGTTACTAGGTTGACATCCCCTTCCTCAATGCCACTAACGCCCTGATGCAAGCCAGAACTATACAGTTCATTGATGGCAGGATTTCGCATTGCATAACCTGTATTCAAGCTGATAGATTGGGTGTTTGTTATATTGAATTTCGCTGCAAAAAGACCGCTTATATTATGAAATTGATTGGTAAATCGAACGATTTCTCTCGGCACACTGTTACTGATGGTTGCCACATTTTGATATTCATAATCATAGCGAAGGCCTATATTGAAATGTGTCTTGTCATACTCTTTAGAAAGCGTACTAAACAAGCCACTTTTCCAAGAGATATAATCTGGAATCAATGGTAGTATACCAGTCTCTGGGTTGTTGGTATTGTCTGTTACTATATTTTGAGTACCTAATTTAAAATTCCAATGATGACCAAAATTATTTGTGTATTTCAAAGAAGAATCAAAAGTATATTGGGCAAGACTTAGGGCAGGAATATCTGTTCGCCCGCTTCGTCGTACATCAAATTCTTTTCGATTATTTAATTGACCTGCCACAACAAATTCGACAATTTGATGGTCATCGATAAAGTATTTTAATTGACTTTTTACTAAGTGGTGAGAGACATGTTGTTTGGGCGAATCAATGGCATAACTAAATTCAGGTTCCGTAAAAAATGGAGTTTCATTGACCAGCGCTTGCTCCAAGTCGGTAAGATTACCTATATGAGACCCTCTTAAAACACCAAGAGTAGTATTAAATGTACTTGCATAAAAATTAAAGAATACTCGTTCTCTCCAAGACTTTTCTAATTGTACTGCGAGATTGGCTTCCTCAATTCCAGTGTTATTAAGAAAATAAGCGGCTGTTCTTCTATCGCCATATTTTTTTAGAGTTCCATTTATCCGCCAAGCCAATGCAGGAGAATATTTTTCCAAACGAGTATTTATGCTATGTCCTCTTCCATTTGTTTCAAACACATAATTCACTTGTCCATGCAAATGCGGTTCTCTTTCGATTGGCTTGGGTTCTACCAATATGATACTGCCCAAATTTCCTCCTCCATATTCGACGGCATTTGCTCCTTTTAATACGATAATTTTATCAGCGGCGAAAGGATCAATTTCAGGACTATGATCATTCCCCCATTGCTGGCCACTTTGAGCAATACCATTATTTAGAATGGTCAAGCGATTGCCAAACAAGCCATGAACGATTGGTTTAGCAATACCACTTCCATTCTTAAGAAGATGAACGCCCGTTTCGTTTTCGAGTAAGCCCGATAGATTTTGATTCGTATTATCTTCAATAGTTTGCCTATTGACAGAGAGATTAGGATGGTTGGTGAGGTTTTCTTTTTTACCTTCAATAACCACCGTTCCCAAAGACGTAGACGTATGAGATAAGACCATATTAATAACGGTATCCCGTTCTAGGTCTAAGTGTATTTTTTTTTCTGCACAACCAATATGAGAAAATATAAGATGATATTCCCCTTTACAAATATGTTCCAGCACAAAATTACCTTCCTCATCTGTATTGGTGCCTTTAGCCATTTCTTGAATAAAGACATTTACATAGGGCAGGGGAGTCTCTGATACTTCATCAAAGACATTCCCTTTTATAGAAAAAGTACAACTTTGTGCATTGGATTGGCATACAGCAAAGAGGAATAGGAAAAATAAAAAGTGTTTATTGTACATCTATAGGGAAAGTAACTTCAATATCTGTTTCTCCGCCAGCACTGGCAATATTACCATCAGCGACACCAGCGGCAGATTTATTAGGTTCATGCCTAAGAACAATCGTTAAAGCACCCGACGCAGCCGAACCAGTAGTCAAAGTACTACTTAATCCTAAAGGATCTCCATTTGCGTCTCGATCATTATAGGCAACTGTCAAATCAGAGATAGTAGATTGGAAAAAAAACTGGTGTTCTTCTTGCTCCTCCATAATTTCCTCTGTAATGCTTTCAGCAGGAGATTCTGTTTCATTTAATAATTCCAATGTACCAGAATAAGTTTGATTAGCCGCCAGCGTTCCGCCAGTAATCGTTGGTGCATTGCCTCCATCACCGTCTAAATCTTGAAAACTTAGAATGATAGCGGATCCACCAGTAGCAGGTGTCAAGGTATATCTTAATGTTGTGATCAATTCTTCTTCATCTACAATTACTGGATCGTCCTTTTTGCAGGCAGAAAAAATAAGGATTGTAGCTAATAACAGGGGGAGAAATAAATTTTTCAACTTTTATATTTTTTTGAGATTAGATGATAATAAGGTACTATTTTATAGTTCCCGTATTAAATGATTCGGCAAATATAATGTATTGATTGAACACTTTTGCAACATTGTTGCATTTAAGTTTAATTTAAGGGAGTAGGCAACAAATAAAGTACCCTTATTTCAATGACACTGCCCTTGTGAGTAGGTTATTTTTCTTAGTCCCTAACAATCAGTGATGATTGATTCAATTTTGTTGTGTTGTGTGAGTAAATCTTAAATCATAAATTTTATATCATACATCATATATCAGTCTAATCGCGCTTATTTAGCAGATTTATGATGTAAGATTTATGATCTATGATCTATGATTTTCAGAACCAATCACCTCTGCTTAACAACAGCTATTCCCTTCTTGAATAGGCGGGCAGGCTACTGTTCCATAGCTACAATAAACACAACAATCGCCAGCTTTAGGTTTTAAAATAGTCTTGCAACTAGTACATTCATAGAAAAACTGGCAAGCATTGGTTGGCATTTTTTCTATCTTAGAAAAGGCACAAGTAGGACAAGTAATTTTTGATTCTAATAATACTGTATTTTCCATTGATCGATTATTTTTTTGATATAATTGATACCCGCCCCAAGCTAAACAGATCACGCCAATTATCATAAATAATCCACTAAATTTTTCTACGCCTGCTGAGAATGCCATCATACTACTCGCACCACCCAATGCCAACACAAGGGCTGGTAGCCAGCAACAGCTAAGGGCTATTATAAAGGATAGTATTCCTCCGAATAGGGTTTTGGTGCTTGTGATTTTCATGGATTCTTTTTTATTGATTTTTCAGTCCTAATCGTCAGTCAAATTATACCTGACTTATTACCATATACTGTAGCTCAGAAAAACTATTAGACTTTAGGTAATACTAAGATTATTTCTATTCTTTGAGTTTTTCCTATTTCGCTCCCCCTTGGGGCAGAGGTGATTGGTTCTAGTTTTAACTGGTTTTTCACAGGCAATTTCCAATTGATTTGGACCATGTGAGAAAATCTTACATCATATATCTTACATCATACATCATAAATCAGTCTAATTTTGCCTAATAAGCAGACCTGCCCGTTCCATTCAGGCGGGTTTATGATGTATGATTTATGAATTCCGATTTATGATTTTCAGAGACAATCACCCCTGCCCTTGGGAGTTGGGGGTTTATAAAATCAGGAAATACTCACTTGAGATTACCCCCAACCCCTAAAGGGGAGCGATTCTCGATTAAGCGCAATAGACTGCTGTACTCTTGGTCTTTTTTTCAAACAAGTCTAACTGACTAGTTAACCTAAGTCTTAATTATTCAGATAACAATTGACTGACTGCTAAGGTACAATTTATAAAATATACCCCTATGAATATAAGATATTTCTCTTTATATCCTACATTGTAGCATACTTCTAGTCAAAATAAATCAAATACATGTACGCATTGTCAAATTTCTACAAAAAAAATAAAGTAGTATACCTATTTTCTCTAATTTTCAGCCTACTATTCGCTACCCAATTAGCAGCAGATACCATACCATCCAAGCCAAATGTCGTACTCCTATTGGTAGACGATGCGGCACTAATGGACTTTGGTGCCTACGGAGGCGAAGCGGCGACGCCCAATATAGATCGACTCGCCAAACAAGGAACCATGTTTACGAATTATCATACATCGCCATCCTGCGCCCCTTCACGAGCCATGCTACTGACAGGATGTGATAGCCACCTTACGGGAGTGCCAAACCTCCCATTATTCCTACCACCCGACCAAGTAGGACAACCGGGGTACGAAGGTATTTTGAATGATAAAGTAAAAACAGTGGCGACTCGTTTAAAACAAAACGGGTATCGCACTTACGTGACAGGAAAGTGGCATTTGGGGCATACCGAAAAGACCTTACCCAATAAAAGAGGTTTTGATCGGAGTTATATCTTAGGAGCTTCTGGGGCTGATAATTATGAACATAAGGCCTATTTGCCAACGCAGGATAGACCCCACTGGTTTGAAGATGATGTCGAAATTTCTTTGCCAGAGGACTTTTATTCTTCTCGAAATCTAGTGGATAAGATGATGGAATTTATGGAAGAAGATCCTAATAAAACGGATCCATTTTTTGCTTATTTGGCATTTCAAGCGATTCATATTCCAGTGCAAGCCCCAAAGGAATTTATTCAAAAATATGAAGGCGTCTATGACGAAGGATGGGATGTATTGCGTCAGCGGCGATTTGAAAAAGCAAAAAGTCTGAATCTAATTCCTGCGAATGCACAGCTAGGTGATATGCTACCCCCTTTCAAAAAATGGGATAGCTTATCCTTGGAAGATAAAAAAAGAAAGGCCAAGGCAATGGCGGTTAATGCAGCGATGCTAGAAGCGATGGATTTTCATATTGGTCGCTATATAGACTATTTAAAACAACAAGGAAAATTAGAGAATACTATTTTTGTAGTTACCTCTGATAATGGTCCAGAGGGCAGTGATCCTTCCTTAGTACCTGGGATGAACTTATGGTTGAAATCCGTAGGTTATCATACAGACTATGAGCGTTTAGGCGAAAAAGGATCTTGGAATTTTATAGGGCCTGAGTTTGCTAGCGCAGCAGCAGGGCCTAGTGCTTTTTTTAAATTCTATGCGGGCGAAGGGGGCTTGCGCGTACCTTTAATTATTTCAGGGGCTAACTTGCCGAGTGCTCAGACTAAGAATGCACTAACTTTCGTGACGGACGTGACACCAACCATTCTAGATATTGTAGGCGTAGAAAAAGCAAGCAGAGATCTAACAGGCATCCCTTTTACAGGAAGAAGTCTATTTCCTTTAATGAACAATCAAGTAGATCGTATTTATAATGCGGACGAACCTATCGGCATAGAGGCAGCAGGGCATTCCGCTTTATTCAAGGGCCAGAATAAAATAGTCCGAAATGGCCCACCCTATGGCGATGGAAAATGGCGCTTATATAATCTGCAAGATGACCCAGGGGAAATAAAAAACCTAGCGACCTCTGCACCTCAATTGTTTGAGGAAATGATGGGCGATTATGAAGACTATACAGTGAA
>CAKZUM010000584.1 GCA_937921525.1 uncultured Saprospiraceae bacterium | reverse complement strand
TCTTTGGATAAACTTGAAATAGGCGTAAGAAATAATTTTCGAAATTCTACCTCTGAGCCTTCTGCTTGTACTGCAATTTGACCTTTATGAGCAGTTGATTGATACCCATGATTAACCAACACACCATTTAACCATACTTTTATTTCTCTATCTACACATTCTATCCTCATTTTATTCCATTCCCCCAATGGTTTTTCGGTTCCATCCGTAAGATTTAGAATCCTTCTTTTTTTACCTTCTGTGATACCCCATTTTTCTTTGGGCCCTCTTCGTACCACCATATTATCTACTTTTATGTCTTCCACAATGACCCAAAAATCACCAGCATTTTCGTGCATCATTTGTACTTCTATGGATTTTGGAAACATCTTATATAAGGCACGTGGGGTGGAGGCATGAACTAAGATTCCGCAATTTCCAGGTTCGCCAGGAAATCTATATTCTATATCCAATTGATAATTCTCATATTCTGCATCAGTGATGAGGTGTCCATTGGGAGTGCCTAAACTGACTAGATTGCCATCCCTTTCAATAAAAGGATTGATCGCATTTGGTACAGTATCCATTTCAGGTACGTCCACATGCCAACCAGATAAATCCTTCCCATTGAACAAACTTTTAGTGACGGGAGCTTCCTCAATTCTAGGGGTAACAATTATATTCCGATATTCGATGGGCCCATGATCGCCTTGAATAAAAAATGGACCAGCTTCTCCCTCATTGCTATCTAATGCACCACCCGTGATACCTGGGATAGATTGATCGACAATAACGGGAACACCATTGGCAACCACCGTCACTCTTCTACCTATTAAAGTAATGTCATATTGTTGCCACTCTCCCGGGTTTTTAGCGACCATTTCCGAAGGGCTTAAAAATCCATAAATACCTGCGAATAAAGTACTAGATGGCTCCATGCCCTTATTATCTTCAATTTGCACCTCGTATCTACCTCGAAGGTAAATACCACTGTTACTGCCAGCTGGATAGCGAAACTCTACATGCAATTTAAAATCATTGAAAGTTGCCTCGGTTACAAGATTAGCTCCACTTTTTGGACTAGTCAAAATACCATCTTTTACGACCCATTGATTCTCTCCCAAAGCTTTCCAACCACTTAAATCTTTTCCATTAAATAAGGTGATAGGTGCTCCCCATTTTGGATTTTTATGATGTGTCAATTTTGGTGCTCTGGTTGCCGTCCAGTTATAACTTTTTCCATCTGTATAGCGCATAGTCCCTTTCAATCTACTACCATCTAACCATCCTTCAAACGCCATATCCATAGTGCCGCCTTCCCATTGAGGAGGAATAGAAAAAGTAAATTTTTCATTAGCTACTTTAAATTCAGCTACAGGTCTAGCACTACCAAAGGCATAGACAAAACGACCGACTAAGGTTTCTCGACCAGATTTATAAATTTCCAACCAAGAAGGGAGTTTTTGACCATCTTTCTCAATCGTGACATCCCATTTACCTTGAATGGATTGATGGAATTGTCCAAAAAGGGAGGTAGTAGATATGGTTAAAATAAAAATTAACCAAGCAAATAGAGTAGATACTTTTTTAAACATGTTATTATTTTAAGCAACATTTTTAATGGAGTTGTTTAAGCTGTCTAGCATCGTTACAAAAATTAAAAACAACTTCAATCTCAATAACTAGTTACAAAGATAAAAATCCATTGCTAAATGGTATTAAAAAAGACTCAGTTTCATTCGTAAATTACCTACTGCTTCCTTTTTTCTAAGGTTGTTCAAAGCAAATCCTACCAGCGCAAAGGACGCCCAAAGTGTTCTAATTGCTCCTCTTTATTGCGTTTAATTTCGTATTTTAAATAAATACCAATAGTATGGTCAAAATCAGATACCTTTCTGCTGAGTTCATTTTCAAAACGATAAAAGGTCGTTAACTCTAAAGCATCTGTTAATTCAAATTCAACGGCGGCGGTTATCCGATTTTTATCCCAACGATTTTTGTCTCCCATTTCGTAAAATAATTCATCTTCTAAAACCAATACTACTTGCTTGTTCAATTCATAAACTAGACTGAATTTATTCCGCCATATCGTTTCGAGTTCAAGCTCCTCAGGACTATAATCTCTTTCTCTTTGCCAACGAGTCCGAATAGCCCACTCCAGATTAGAATCTCCAATAAATTTGTCGTAGCCAGCACCAATAGTATAGCGAAAGTATTCAGGAGTATCCGCTTCTAAATAATGTCTAAATATGGCGTGTAATTTAATATCCCAAGG
Organism: uncultured Saprospiraceae bacterium; assembly: GCA_937921525.1. Classification (GTDB taxonomy): domain Bacteria; phylum Bacteroidota; class Bacteroidia; order Chitinophagales; family Saprospiraceae; genus JAFMDF01. The sequence continues at coordinate 5,689 of CAKZUM010000584.1, read as the reverse complement.
TGTTTTATAAGAGGTCGCTAATTCTAATAGAGATTTATCGTATTCGGAAATATCTTTTTTAAAACGAGATTCCCAGCTGAAATCTAGCTCCCATTTTTTGTTCAATTTATATTCTACCGTCCCACCTGTTCGAAGTTGCCAATCTGTTTTTCGAGTATCCATTTCTTGGGCTATAGCAGCAGTAGTTAAAAATAATCCTAATAGAAGTAGAAATGGCGTTTTAAATAGCATGAAGTCAATTTTACATGGTTGTTTGCTGAACTTTACTTCAGTTTCAAGGCTCCTTGAATGAAAAAAATTGACTTTAAAACCGATGAGTAGTCGCTATGTTCAATTCGGAGTACTTACATATATTTAAAACGAAATAAAATGACCGATCAAGCGATGACCACTTCGCTAAAGTTATGAGAATAAAAAACTGTTCTAATTGATTGGTTACTGCCCAATTAAATACATACAGGCAGTAACCAGAAAGAGCGATTAGTTAGCCGTTATAGATAAGATGACAGGGACCACAAATCCATTCTGGTTTTTAGAAGAACTATTGAATTTCATTCGATCTAACTCGTATTTAATATGTTGGGAAGCAAGTATTATATCTCCGAAGGTTTGCTGTAAACGCTCTTGGACTGTGCCATCCAAGGCACTTAGAAAATCTATTCTAGTAGTAATGTTATCAATCTTGTGATTGCTATATAAAATTACTAAGTGATCTTCTCCTAATTCTCCGAGTTGTAATGCTTCTCCTTCGCCAGGAACTATAATTTCAGCATCCTTACTAGGGATAAAATCAGCTAATGGCACTTTATTTAAAGCATCTACGCCTTCATTCATAGGCCAGTGTAACTCTACTTTATTAGAAGGACTAACACTAAAGATGTATATGTTTTCTCCAACTGGAATCTCCTTAGCAACCAACTGGAACACATCACCTACTGCCCAATCTTTTCTAATGGTTTCATATACTCCTTTCGTTTCATTAAAACTCACAGCAGCATCCTCAAAAGCAATTGTTTCCTTTCCATCTGCATCTTCTTCATAGCCAGTAGGGTAGCGGAAGGCAAAAGTTCCACTTAAAGCAATTTCTTTATCTGTTAATGCTTTAACGCTAATATCTGCTTTCTCGATTTTCGTATTTTCATCTAAGACCATTTGAAAACCGTATTTACAGTATTTAGCAAAATCATTGTACTTGATCCAAACAAAACCTTTATCTGCCCAATCTGGACCCCAGCTATTCATGATTTCAAAAGACTTCCGTACTTCATCATATCCCACCACTACCATAGCATGTCCACCTACTACATTATCTTCTTGGGTAGGTTGCCACTGTTTTTGACCTGGCTCAATCCCCCAAAAACTTTCCGTAATGAGCATTCCCATAACTACAGGTGTCTTGGAAGCCAAAGCTCTTTTCGTTTTTTGAATCTTAGTAGCTGCATCTGCATCATGGTGAAAGATTGCTGCGTAGTCCTTTATTTTATACGCACTCGCTTCTTGTAGATGAGTAGGACTAGGCATCATAGAGCAATCCGCTGCTGGGTCAAAGTTCTTCGCTAGGCAATCACCTTGATCCTTCAGCACTTTCATCGCATCTGATAATCTAGAGCCCTCTTCACAATCCTCCGATAATTTAATTTGATTAAACAAAAAGAAAACGGAACTAGCTACATTGGTAATTTGCTCTTGACCTTGCAAATTATCTTGAATAGCTCTAAGAATCGTTAAGCCTCCATATCCTGCCGCCCATGCAGAACAAGAACCGTTTAGTCCTTGATTCCCTGGAGTAGGGCAGTAGTCTCTAAGGCTTATTTTTAAAGGAACTTTATTGTATTTCTTGCCTGCATACTGTGGCAAGTGAGGAACTTGATTATAAGCTTCATCATCTATTATCAGCCCCATGCCATAAGGACTATTTTGTGCGCTTAAACTTACATTAGTTATAAAGCCTATTAAGGTGAGGATAAAAAGTAATTTTTTCATTGGATTAGATATTATTAGTTAGTGATTCGTCATTATCAACTTCATCATTGCCACTTCACTACCTAATTGCTATTTGTTGGAATTGTTACTAAAAAAATATTAAAATTTTATCCTTCTATTTTATTTAAGGCTATTCTTAAGGCTTTTACTCGTTCTCCAAAGATCGTATCTCCTTCTAAATCAAGCATTAAAAACTTCGCTTCCTCCATATTTCCAATCTGTATATAATTCAAGATTAAATACCACTTACTGGCATTGGTGTGAATACCTTCTGATAAAGTAAGTGGCTGCAATATATTAATAGCTTGATCTGTTTGTCCGTTGAGCGTTTGACTAATACCCAGATATAATTGAGCAAATATATCATTTGGCTTAGTCGTCAGATGCTGTTGTAATTGCTGAGTAGCTGTTAGATAGTCTTTGCGGTCATAGGCAGTCATACCAATAGCAAGGGATGTTTGATCTGCTTGGTTTTGACTAATTAAATTTTCATAGGGCTGCATATGAGGCCGTACTATCTTAGACATGCTGTTATCTACAAAAGTAGAATAGGTCAATAGGCCGCTAATAATTCCTGTTATTAGTAGACCTACTAGCAAAATACCTTTCCCACCCCACCAACTACTACTAGAAGTCTTATTTGTGGGCAGGGAATCAATATCTGAATAATCTGGTTGAATACTAATCCCTTTCATGGATTCCATGATCTGGTGATTCGCCTCTACTAAAGGTGTATTTCTCCCTATATCTTGCAGTTCTTTATATAATGATACCTCTTCCTTAAGTTCCTGATTTCCTTCTAATATAGATTCAAATGCTTGGCGATCTTTATCAGACAGCCGATCAGTAAGATAGGATTGGATCTGTTCTTGATATTCTAATAAACTATTTTTCATTACTAAATGGTTTTTGATTTTAAGTAACGATGAAATAATAACTACATCATTTGGACGGCATCTTTTGCCCTTATTTTCCTTTAAAAAATGAGTCCGTAGCTCTGCTATGCACTAATTTTTTAAAGAAAACTAAGACCAAAATAATCTCGCCCAAATGACACATTTATTATTTCATCGTTACTAAGGCAATTCGTTTTGTCCTTGTCGTGCTAACTACCAATTACCCCTTGCGCTAATTTCTTCAATTTTTTCCGGCAATCAAAAATTCGCTTTCTCAAGCTGCCGTATTCGATTTCCTGCTGTTTCGCAATTTCTTTTAAGGGCATTTCTTCAAAGTGGAATAATTGTATTAAGGATTTACACGGTTCTCCAAGCTTCCCAAGTGCAACATATAAGGCATCCAGACTTTTATATTTTTCTACTTTCTGGTGTAAATCAATATTTCCTTCATCTGCTAGTTGCCACTCTTTATTTTCTAAACGATCAGTCGGTTTACGCTTCTTATTTCTAAGTGCTTCTAACCAAGTGTTGACTCCTACTGATACCACGTAATTCTTTAGTTTGCCTTGTGATTCATATTTTCCGTCCTGTACTTTTTGCCAAACTTTCAATAAGGATTCTTGAATGACCTCTTGTGCATCTGCTTGAGAGCCACTATTTTTTAAAACGTATCCTAAAATCTTGGGAGCAAAGTGCTCATACATATAGCTAAAGGCTTGACTGTCTTTCCGTTGAATACCAGCTAGTAGTTCTGCTTCTGTCATTTGTCTAAGAGATATTGCCAGTTTTTGAAAATGTTACTGATTTTTTAGAAATACTTCAATGAATAGCGTATAATATAGGAAAAATTATAAGGTGAGGATGTAAGAAATGGCTAGACTTTTATTTCAATAAATCGTTAAATTCTGGGCTTCTCCAATTTTCGATGGTTACATCTTCTAATCTAACCATGTGCTTTACGTTATTTGTTACCAAAACGAGTTCTTTATGAATCGATGTTGAACCGATTAAAATATCAAAATCAGGAATTAATACTCCCTTTCTTTGAATATTTACCTTTTGTTGAGCATAAATGAGAATACTATCATATATTGGAAGTACAGTAAATAGCGCCTCCATTTTCACTACATCCTTCATATGCTTCTCTATATTTCCACTTTTTTCTGCACCATAGGTTAGTTCTGCAATAGTGATTTCAGATATAAAGCATTGATCAATACCTACTTCTAGTATTTTTTCTTTGATAAAATATTGATTTTTCAAAAAGGAAATACAAATGTCTGTGTCTAGTAAGTATCCTTTCATTAGTTAAATCTTATGTCTTTATCTGAAACAGTTCTAGACCTAAGTATCTCATCGGATAGAGAATCTTCCATATCGCTCCATGCACCGCATAGATCTTCTAGTAGTTTGTGCTTATTTCCTTCAGAGGTATTGTATTCTCTTCTTATATGTGTAGATAATTTTGATAGAATTTCTAATTTTATCTCCACACTCAAAGGAATCAATAACCGCATATACTTAGATACGATAGTTTTTTCCATATTGTATTTTTTAATAATAACTACGCTAAAGGCGATATAGTTTCACCTGTTTTTATAGGAAATATATTACTATTCCTTGTAATTTGCTCGAAATTTAGGCATTTTTAGCATTAACAGATAGAGAATTGATTTTTTTCAACCCTAACACAGTAACAATTACGACAATTGGCAATTAGCTACAGAAACCGTGCTGTACACAAACAGTATAATTAGCTAATTCTTAAAATAAAACCATGAAATTGCTTTTTAATACCCTCCTTTTCCTATTTGTTATTTCAGGAACTGGGTGGGGGCAAAATTTGCCTAGCCCGCAAGCCGTCAATGCCTCCGACGGTATTTATCCTGACCAAATTATCATTACTTGGCAAGCAGCTGATAAAAATAGCTTTTATAAGGTCTATCGCTCCAACGCTTGTGAGGATGGGCAGGCTGCCTTAATCAGCAATGGCTGGAAGCGGAGTACTTATTTGGTGGATCGAAATAATTTACAATTGGATAAATTATACTACTATCAAATACAATCTGCAAAAAACAGTCAGACTGTATCTACACTAAGCCCTTGTGAAGCAGGATATATTTCTCTGAAAAAAGACCTACCTATTGCTAAGCCCAATAAAGATAGTCTGAGCCTACCGTCGATTGATACAGATTCTACAGACATAAATGGTTTATTGATGGGAATAGATACCGATACTATTTATAAAGATACCTTAGAGTTGTTTTACTTGCTAGATGATATTTTTCTAGAACAATATACTCGTATTCAGTTCAGATTCTATCTATCTGAAGATGCCGAATTGGATCGAGGAGATTCTCTAATTAAAAGCCTTTGGTCAGCACCTGAGAGGGTAGTAGGAGAGATGAAATCGCTTTTATTAAAATTACCTAAAAAGGTATCAAATGGTAGTTATTATATGATAATGACAGCTGCGCCTGATGGTCGCTCTAAAGAAGGTATTCAAACGAAGCAACTGTTTTTTGTCAGGCGTTAGGTGGACGTTTACTAAACTTTTGAAGTTTTTAGTAAACGTTTAGCCAATCCATTTTTTTCCTAGTCCCTTAGCACTAACATTGAAATTATTACCACCAATGAATACAATTCGATTACTTTTTTTATTTTTATTAACCACCTATTATTTATCTGCCCAAAACCCATTATTACAAAAATGGAATAAACATTATGGGAACCTATGGGAAGATGACGCTACCCAAGTGATTCAAAATATGGATGGTGGGTTGACCTTTGTGGGTAGCACAAAGTCTATC
>CAKZUM010000583.1 GCA_937921525.1 uncultured Saprospiraceae bacterium | reverse complement strand
GTGGGCAGATGTTGTTTTTTCATAAAGCGTATCTTACTTATCTTGGGCTGTGAATTTAGGCACTTGACCAACACGTGCATAAGGATATGCGGCCACTTTGTTTAGTTCATAATAGCAATTTAAACCAGAAATACCAACATCATTAATCAAGCCTAAATCTATATACCCCAACTCATTAACAGCATGATCGGGAATAATTAGATGTTGTACTTCTCCGACAATCATCAAGGTACCATTACATTTTATGGGAATACTTTCTACATGTTTTAAACCCATTTTTAAAGTGCTTTCTTTTACAAACGGTGCTTTGAAATCGTAGAGGTATTCAGGGGTTAAATTACAAGCGTCAAATTCTGAGACTTCTTTTTCAAATTTTGCAGAGGTATAATGTGCTCGTTCTATAAAAGAGGAATGTATATGATTGATTGTGAAACAGCCATTTTCTAAGATGTTTTCATAGGTATGTCTTCTTATCTCATCCGTAGGTCTAAGTATATAGCCCAGATAGGCAGGATTACTTCCTAAGTGAACTACAGAACTAATGATCGCTACATTTTCTTCTCCTTTATCAGAAATACTGCCGATTAAATTGGCAGGTTTAATCCCTGAGATAGAGTTAATAATATTTAATCTTTTGACACGTTCTGTGTTGGCGATATCTGATTTTGATAGGTACATGTTATTTCTTTTTTGAGAATTTCGTATTTCTTGTATGTTTATTAATCAGTCGGATACGTTCTTGCTTTACAGTGGTATTAGTTCTATGTCCCCATATTTTTTCTCTTGCCAATTTACCACTTTCCACAAGATCAACCATAGGAAATGGATAGTCAACTCCTATTTTGATACCACAAAATGCCTGATCTAATTCTGTCATTTTCCATGGTTCGTGAATTAAATTAATCGGGACTGTAGCTAATTCTGGAATCCATTTTTTTATAAAAATACCTTCAGGATCATGGTCTTGAGATTGCTTGACGGGGTTGTACATTCGGATCGTATTAATACCCGTTGTGCCCGCCTGCATTTGAAATTGAGGATAGTGGATGCCCGGTTCATAATCCAGAAATAAATTTGCTAGATGATAAACACCTGTTCGCCAGTCTTGGTCAAAATGATGACAAAGTACAGAGACTAACATTGCTCGCATTCTGAAATTTATCCAACCCGTTTCTTTCAAGCAACGCATACAAGCATCTACCAGAGGAAAACCCGTCTGTCCTTTTTTCCATGCTGTAATAATATCTTTATTTTCGGTCCGTTGCAATAACTCATAGCCCCTATTAATGCAAAGGGTTTCGTATTCACATTCTACTTCAAATTTTTGTATAAAATGACAATGCCATTTTAACCTAGTGAGCATATTGGTAAAGGCACTTTTATATTTTGGAAAATTTGGATGTGCTTTGACATATTGGAATGCTTGCCGAATACTAATATTTCCCCATGCTAAATAAGGAGAAATCCTACCGCAAGACATACGACTTTTTGCTGGCTTAGAAATATATTTTTGATAGTTTTTACCTCGGTCTTCTGTAAAGGATTGTAAGTATTTCCATGCCATTGTTTCCCCAGCGGGCTGAAAGGAATTAGGGTAGCGTAAGAGTTTTTCTAGTAGCGTTTTTTTTAAAGGAAAAGGATGCTTGGTTGGTACAAAATCTGTTTTGGTAAAAGTGTTGGTTACGAGTGAACTTTCAATTGTCTTATGCCATTTAGCGTCCCAACCTTTTCTATTGGAAATACCTCGTAAGATACCATCTCTTTGAAATTCCTTCCAATCAATATTTTTTTTATTTAGAAGAGCGGCAATGCGTTTATCTCTATCCCAAGTTATTTGAGTACCACTTTCTTGATAGGAGAATACTTTTTTGATAGTATAGGTCGATAGAAGATAGTTAAATACTTCAATAGCGTTTGCATGAAATAGTGTGGCATTTCTGTTATACTTATCTAGTCTTTTATTGAAATCTAGGAGGGAGTGGTAGATAAATTGTAAATGCCTTATAGAGGTGTCTGGGTAATCAATCAAATTTGGTTCAAAAAGATACATGATGAGATACGGAATATTGTCACTTTCAGCTGCCAATAAGGGAGCATGATCGGCGGTGCGTATATCTCTCTTTAACCAAACAATATTGATTACTTGCTTCACCTCTTAGAAATCTTATTGTGCGTAATCTGGCGTTGGCGACTACATTTGAATCGGTCTATATCTGGGTTCCGCTTTTTGAGATGTTTCTGACTCACACCACTATTTACCCTTTTTCTCCATAGGCGGAAGCTAGACGGTTTCAGATGCTTACGCATCAGCTTTATCACTTCTTTTTCAGGTAGCTGAAATTGATAAAGAATCGCTTCAAAGGGCGTGCGATCTTCCCATGCCATACCAATAACTCGATCAATGTCTTCAGCTGATAAATCTTTCATTTGTTACTGATTTTATTTGGCTTCCAATGCTTCAATTTCTTTCATCACTTCTGCTGCCTCTGCCTGTTTGGCATCACTGGCAGTTCTATCACTAGTAGATAAGGCATATGCCTCTGCGACTAATTTTTCATGCTGCTCATACAACTTTTCTAAAGGTGTTTTTTTCTTAAAAAATCCAAACATAATTTTAAATTTAAAGTACCACGTTTACTAAGCTTTCAAAGCTTAGTAAACGTTGTTTTTAATCAAATGAAAACGAACTCCGTCTCTGTTCTCTACTCTATACTCTCTGTTCTATATTACTGTTTAATGGCAGACATACCACCATCCACATGAACAATTTGACCCGTAATCCAAGAAGCTTTTTCCGATAAAAGAAAAGCTGCGGTATTCGCAATATCTGATGCACTACCAATTCTCTTGAGCGGATGTCGCTGTGCATTTGCTTCCTTTTTCTGATCAGAATTTAATAACTTAGCAGCCAAGGGAGTATCTGTCAAAGAAGGCGCAATGGCATTGACTCTGATAGTCGGTGCAAATTCTGCGGCTAAGGATTTCGTCAAACCTTCAATAGCTCCTTTGGATACAGCTACTTGTGTATGAAAATTAAAACCAGACTGAACGGCTACTGTAGAGAATAAAACCAAGGAAGCATCTGGTGACTTTTTTAGAGCAGGCAAAACTTGCTGAATCACCTTTATTGCTCCCAACACTTGCAATGCGTAATCTTCTTGAAAAGCGGCAGGCTTAATTCGTTTAAAAGGCATTAGATTAATGGACCCCGGACAATATACCAAACCGTCTAATTGATCTGGTACAAATGATAAATCCATATCGGTCGTTACATCAAGTGGAAAATAGCTGATGTTTCCTGAAGACGCAGTCATATTGGACTGATAGGTACCATATACCTTATGTCCTTCCTGTGCTAGTTGTTGCGCTAGGGCTTGTCCTATCCCAGAAGAAGCACCTACAATTAAATAATTTTTCATTGCTTTTTAAACAGGAGGTATTACCAATTGTTTAAGAGAAGTAGAAAATAACTACTTAGGAACGATGAAATAATAAGTTCATTTAAAATATTAGGGCGAACGAAAAGTCGTTTTTATAATATGTATTAGTATGTATTAGTGGAAGAAAGTTACAAACTTTCAAAATATTAGGTTGAAGTTACAAACTTCAACCATCGACCCAAACATTTTCCAATGAATTACATATTACGA
>CAKZUM010000582.1 GCA_937921525.1 uncultured Saprospiraceae bacterium | reverse complement strand
AAAGTTTAGTAAACGTAATCCGTTGATAATCAGAACTGAAATTCAAACAAACGAAATCTATCTCTGTTCTCGCTTCTCTGCTCTCTATTCTAAAAATGTCCCGTAGTGTAGTCCTTCCATAAGCTTTTTCTAAACAAATGTTATCATTTTCCCTACAAAGTAGCTATTTCCTTCCTATTTTTGTCATAAGCACCATTCCATCCTTTGCCCATCTTTTAAGATTAACCTTTTCTTATTAACTTGTAGATTATTTGGAAAAGCTCCAACAGAGCGAGATCTTGTAACCCATGACGAAGCTGTAGGAAAGACATCCTGTAGCCCATAACGCAGTCATGGGACAAAAAAACAAACATGAGAAATATTATCCTAACAACAATCATCACCCTTTTATCAATAAGTGTATGCTCAACCACCGCATTTGGTCAAGTAGACACAGCGCAGGTATACAACCTAGTAGATCAAATGCCATTGATTCCAAATTGTGGGGTAATGGACACGAGCTATACTGCCAAACAAAAATGTACACAAGACCTATTATTAGATTTCATTTATCGAAATGTTCAATATCCAGACTCTGCTCGATATAATGGTATAGAAGGCATGGTAGTCCTTAGTTTTGTAATAGGTCGAGATAGTATGATTAAGGAATCCAAAGTGGTAAAAGATATTGGTGGTGGATGTGGTGCAGCGGCATTATACGTCATCAATGCAATGAATCCAATGAATTTAAGATGGATGCCCGGAATAAAAGAAGGCGTACCAGTAGATGTCAGAATGACGATTCCTGTCAAGTTTAAAATAAAAGAAATACCGCCATATACCTTTATTAATGGAGATACGGTTTATACAGAATTTGAAAAACCCTTAACATATAAAGGCGGTCCTGAGGCATTAGCCAGTTTTATTAATTCCAATAAAAAATACCCTGAGGTAGGTAATACCAATTGTAATGTCGGTGTAATAGAGTCAAAAATACTAGTGAAGCCATCAGGAGCAATTGAAATTTTGGAAATTCATGATTTTAATAACTTAGGAGTAGATTTTCAATTTGAAAGTATTAGTGCGATTAATGCAACGGCTGGACAGTGGGAAATGGCAGAATATAAAGGTAGAAAAGTACCTACTAGTTTTGTGATAAGAATGGATTTCCAGCCTACCACTGCTCAATGCGAAGACGCTGCTAGTAATTTTAAAATAGCACAAGCGTTAGTCGCTGAAGGAAGTACTTTATTTAATGAAGGAACACAGGAAGAAGGATTGGCTAAATTAAGTGAAGCGATTAACTTATTTCCTAACAATGCGGAGTATTTATATGCTAGAGGTCAGGCCTATATGGAACTGAATAAAATGGATAAAGCTTGCTCAGATTTGACAAAAGTCAAAGATTTGCTTTTAGTAAGTTGGGTAGATAATTTGTTACCTATAATTTGTAATCCTGCTTTTCAAGAAGAAACGAGTAGAAATTAGATCGTATTTTTGTAAAAAAAAATTGAAAAATTGAAATCAAAAATAGTAATCGGCACCAGAGGCAGTAAGTTAGCATTGTGGCAAGCAAACTTCACTAAAGACCAATTAGAGAAACTCGGTCTAACAGTAGAATTAAAAATTATTAAAACTAAAGGAGATAAAATTCAGCATTTAAGTTTTGATAAAATAGAGGGCAAAGGTTTTTTTACAAAAGAATTGGAAGATGCTTTGTTAAGTGGACAAGTAGATATGGCGGTACATTCTATGAAAGACTTACCAACTACTTCGCCAGAAGGCTTGGTACTTGCAGGCGTATCTTATAGAGCTAATCCTGCGGATTGGTTAATTATTAGAAAAGGACAAGAAGACCCTTCTAAAATATATCAATTAAGAGAAGGGGCTATCGTTGGCACTTCCTCTGCTCGCCGTAAAGCGCAATTATTAAATATCCGAACAGATGTTCAAGTGAAAGATATAAGAGGTAATGTACCTACTCGTTTGAATAAACTGGCAGAAGGAAATTTTGATGCGATTCTTTTGGCAGCTGCAGGTATGGAGCGATTGGAAATGGACTTGACCCCTTTTATAGTGATTCCGCTTAATCCTAAAGAATTTGTTCCTGCACCTGCACAAGGTGTTTTGGCTTTTCAGACTTGTGCAGCGGATAAAGCAACGCGTCGGATTATTCAGCAATTGCATCATAAAGAGGTTGCTGCCAGAACGAATGTAGAACGGAAAGTCTTACAACTTTTTCAAGGAGGTTGTCAGATGCCTCTAGGGGTATATTGTGAACAAGATGCGACGGGTAATTATCATGTATGGGCAGCAAAGGCGGATGCTTGGGATGGGGAGATAAAACGGATTCGATATTCTGCTAGTACGAATTATTTATTGGCAGAAGAGGTTGTAAAGCAGCTTAAAGAAGGAATTTTATTGTAATAGACATTGTGCCTTAGCTACGCCGAGTATTTTTAAGGAAGTATAAATTCAAAAATCGCCAAAGTATCCGACAGAATTAACTTGAATAACTACTTAGTAATAAGGGGTTAATAATTCGGCCTCTTAGACTTTAAAATGAGTCTTTTTTCTATAGGTTTTAAACCCATTAAAAAAAAGACTCATTTTAAAATCGACTGACTTATTTTTTGTCGTTACTAAACAGCTATTTACTGAACAGGAGTAGCAGAAGCATTTAGCTGTAGAACTAATGCTATGTCATCATTAATGACTTTATCTTTCGCCAAATCAACAATAGAGCCTGAGCCATATGTGATGCCCCATTCTGTACGATTGATTGTAAATGATGGCGATACTGCAGAAACCTTACCTCCTGCAACAGAGATATTTGCTGGTATCGTAATACTTTTCTTAGTACCTTTTAGCGTTAAATTTCCTTTTACATTATGAGTTACATCTGCGATGCCAGTAGCTGGCGTTACACTTGTAATTTCAAAAGTGCCTGTAGGAAATTGAGCAACGTCAAAGAAATCACCATTTTTAAGGTGCCCTTCTAATTTCTCTTTTCCTTTGCCTGCTTCTAAATCTGTGCAATTAATCGAGTTCATATCGATCATAAAATCTCCAGCCTGCACGGTACCATTTGCTACGGCTAATTTACCATCACTCAAATTAATAGTACCTGAATGAGAATCTCCTAACGCCTTGGAACCTACCCAGTTTAAACTACCACTATCTAATTTATAAACAGTTGCTTGAGTTACTTGCTTTGCAGCTTTTTCAGCTGCTCCAGTTACAGCTTTTACGCCTGTTGCCTTATCACTTTTGCATGCAAAAGCTAAGAATACCAATAAGAATGCGCTTAATCTTAAAGCAGTCTTCATTGAATTAAATTTTAGTTAGAAGCTGTTTTAACTAAGTACTTTTTTTAGGACTTAGCTATAAGAAAACAACTACTTCGTGAAGAAAAATAAAATAAGATGCAAAGATAAGATTTAAATAGAATAGAGGTGAGGTTCTTTAGTAACGAGGAGATAATAAATGTACGTTCTTGGGTAGCTTATTTTTTTCTTAGTTTTCTCTTGAAAGCGGGAGTATTGTTGATACTATGACCGATTTCAAGAGGAAAATAAGGGGAAAAGAAGCAGCCAAGAGTGTATAGTTATTATTTCGTCGTTACTTA
>CAKZUM010000581.1 GCA_937921525.1 uncultured Saprospiraceae bacterium | reverse complement strand
AGATCTTTATCCGATTATCTTTATCCTATTAAAAACCTTAATTTTGCACATAAAAATGACAAAATAATAACTCTGTTATCCCTCTCGCCTGACGAAGAGATGATTGGTCCTTGTATCAGGCAAGCTGTGTGAGCTAAATCTTAAATCATAAATTTTACATCATACATCATAAACCCGCCTGAATGGAACGGGCAGGTCTACTTATTAGGCGAAGTTAGACTGATTTATGATGTATGATTTATGAAATATGATGTATGATTTTCATAGAACCAATGAACTGACTCTAGTTGGTTGAAAGAGTTATCATTTTGTCGTTACTTACTCATTTATTCACCCTCTAACCACCAATATCATGTTTGGAGATTTATTAGGCAGTATGGAAGGCAAACAAGCAGAGCTGCAAAAAAAATTAGCCACTATTCAATTATCCGCAAGTGCAGGAGATGGCGCTGTCAAAGTAACCGTTACTGCTACTCAACAAGTAGTAGACATCGCAATAGATAAAGAAAAAATAGATTTGACAGACACGGAGCAGTTAGAAGATTTACTAATGGTCGCTTTTAATCAGGCATTAACAATGGCTGCGGATACCCAAACACAAGAAACTAATAATTTAGTGAAGGATATGATTCCTCCAGGATTAGGTGGTTTAGGAGATCTTTTTGGCAAATAGGAGGCTATTCGTGTAGTTTCCTTCGATAGATAAAATATTGGGTTTTTGTGTGCGTTATTTTACGTAGAAAGTAAACTCAGAGGTGGAGGTGTGCAGAGATTACTCCGCATCTCCACCTCTTTATTTAAAAATTACTGGACTTCTTCGTTACTGACTAATTAGTAAATCAAGATTTATCTGACTATATAATGTTCATAAGAACTATTTAAACTTTAGATAATACTAAGATTATTCCTGCTTTCTGAACTTTTCCTATTTCGCTCCCCCTTGGGGGTTGGGGGTTTACTAAGAACAGGAAACGCTCGCTTCAGATTACCCCCAACCCCCAAGGGCGGGGATTGGTTCTAAAAATCATAAATCAGAATTCATAAATCTTACATCATAAATCTGCTTATTAGGCAAAATTAGACTGATTTATGATGTATGATTTAAGATATATGATGTAAGATTTTCTCACATGGTCCAAATCAATTGGAAATTGCCTGTGAAAAAGCAGTTAAAACTAGAACCAACCCCCAAGGGGGAGCGATTCTCGGTTAATCTTAATAGTCGACTATAATCTTGATTGTTGCATCGAGTCTGATCAGATTAAAATTGAGCTTATTGTTTTGTTAATAGAATATTAAGTCTCAACAATTCAGATAGCAATTGACTTACTACTGAAGTTGTTTAAGAATGTAGACTGAGATTAGTTGTAAGTGCTTGATTATTAGGACACAGCCTTTTTTATTTTTCGTAGCCTTAGCTACGGAAAATAAAAAAGGCGAAGTCATTAATAATCAATGACTTGCAAATAATCCAGTTATACATTTTTAAACAACTTCTAAGTAAAAACGAACAAGTCTACCACTTATAAAATTATATGAGATTTAGTTATTGTATCCTTTTACTGTTTTTATGGACAACGACCCTTTCTGCTCAAGAAGTAGTAAATGGCTTAGTAGCGCACTACTCCTTTGATGATTGTTTTGATATAGGAAAAGATGATACAGGGAATAATGCTAGTGCGACTATTGCTGGTAGTCCTGAGTGTGTTTGTGGGGTAGCTGGAAATGCGGTTTTACTAGATGGAGAAAATGATTATTTGCAATTCTTAGGAACGGTTGTGAATACCTTTAGTACTATTGATTTTACTGTGAGTCTGTTCATCAAACCAACCCAGCCACTTGGCACGCAAGTTATTCTTTCCAAGCAGGACGCTTGTACCGTAGACCGTTCTTTCACTGTTGATTTTAAAGCTAGTTCTAATTCGATTGCCGCAGAGTTAAGCCAAAATGCAATGCGAAGTGCCAAAGTAGATGGCACACTCGATCCAGATCCTTGTTGGTATCATATTGTATTTATTAGAAGAGGAAACAGGAGTCAACTTTTCATTGACGGAATCTTGGTAGAGGAAGTATCTGCAGAGTCTAGGGTAAATGTGGAAAGTAATGGTGTGTTCAGTCTAGGCGATGGAAAATGTGTTGATATAGATGTTAATCGTTTTGCAGGCTTAGTAGATGAATTGAAAGTGTATGAAAGGGCATTAAGAGTAGAAGAAGTACAGGCCTTAAATTTAAAACCAGATAGAATCGCGAATGAAGACGCCGTCATTTTCTTGGGTTCTTCAGTAGAGATTGAATTAGGAAAGACTTGTGCAGACACTTATGATTGGCTTCCAAGGACAGGTATTGATGATTCTAGCGTTGCAGAACCCATTATTACGCCTACTACCGAAGGTGTATTTACTTATGAGGTAACACTAAGCGATCAATTTTGTGCAGCAACTGATACCTTGCAAGTGACCGTAATTGATCCAGAAAGTTTGCCCTGTGCCGCTCAATTACCAAGTGCTTTCACTCCCAATAACGATGGGCGTAATGATACCTACGGTATTAGTAATTCGGTTGTTTTGGAAGACAAATTAATTACCTTTGAAATATTCGACAGATGGGGTGGTAGAATATTTTCTACCACAGATCCTAAAGAAAAATGGGATGGAAGATTTAATAATAAGGAACTAAATCCCGGGGTTTTGTTGTATAGAGTAAGATATTTATGTGGAGACGAAGAAAAAATAGACATGGGCAGTCTTACG
>CAKZUM010000580.1 GCA_937921525.1 uncultured Saprospiraceae bacterium | reverse complement strand
GGTATAATGAAATTCAAATTAATCGATCTGATATAGCGGGTTCTGGTGTTTTATATTATCATATAAAAACAGCTGCAGGCAGCACCACTAACAAAATGATCGTTGTGGATTAAGATATAATGCCACAATAAAAAAGCCTCTATCAATTGTAATTGATAGAGGCTTTTTTATTGTAATGCGGTAGCAATAACTTAGATCGTCGAGGTTTTCAACCATAACCGTCAGGTTAAGAGACGGACTATTGATGGCAGAAACTTGTAAAGTGGCTGTCATCTGGGTTTCTAGGAAAGATGACAGCCATTTTGAAAATTTCTGCCATCATCCTGTATCGAGGTTACAAACCTCGACAATCTATCTTTCTCGGTGGTAAATCGTATTATAAGCTAAAACGCATTCCCATACGTACCCGTAACTCTTGCGTATCTAAAATATGCACAGGTTCTTTTAAAGAGCCAGAAGTATTAAACAAGGCCTTTACTTGGATCGCCTCTGTCTGTTGAATAGCAGCCATTTGTTGAGCAGTAATAGGAATGTAATTAATAGTCTGTTGTATGCCCGTTGTGAATCCTCTTGTATCTATAGGCGCACCATCAACAATCGTTCGCTGCTCTTGAAATAAAGAATCTAGCACGCCTCCGTTTTCATCTAAGAATAGGACCTGAACCTTTGCTTCTAGCGGAATACCGTTTTCAACAATCAATTTCATTTCTGCCTTTTGAATAGTCTCAATACCGTCTAACTCCTCTGCTAAAGAAATAGCATAAGTTTCTTCTGAACTAAAATCTTTGACGCTACCTATCACAGGTACTTCTACAAACACCTGAATTTTAAAGAAGCTAGTATCTGTCAAAAAGCTAGTAATAGTAGAATCATTATCAGCGTTAATTAATGCCGTGAGACCGTATTCTACTGCCGTCACTTCTTCATTAAAAACTGCGGGTAAATTAGAATTAGTATGATCTAAAAATAATTCTGTCACTTCACTAGTTCCAATATTATTAACAGATGGATAATTAATGTCCTGCTGATCGATAGCTCTTGCATCTATCAAAACGGAATCTCCATTCGGTCTAAAAGCGTTTAGAATATCTATTTGGGTACGAACGGGTACGCCAAAAGCATTTTCTGCACGAGCAGATATTTTGGGCTCTGCAAACTGAATCGTACCATTTAAAAATCGATCATCAAACAAATCTATAGGAATAATATCTTGAGGAATAATGATCTGCTGTCTTCCCAAAAAGCCTTTTAATACTTGTATTTGAGGGCTAAAAAGCATGGTGAGATTAGAGAGTTTTTGAGGAACCCCAGATTGATTAGTAGCCATGTAAGTTATCGTTAACTGATTATTAGTCGGTCTTGCGATATAGCCTTCTATGGTTGTTGATATAAAATTGGATTGAGCACTATTCCTCCTTAATTGTAAAGGCATTCCATCCTTCGTCAGTTCTGGAATAGTGAAAACTATATCTATACTATCTCCAGAAAAATTATCCGTACTATAAGTCAAATTAAATAAACCGCCTGTCAAAACGGCTTCTTCTACAGTCAGTTCTACGCCTAAATCATCTGGTAATAAGGGTACCTTATCATCATTCATCGGAACCGTTGCTCTTAACAAAAAAGCGAGTGTTCCACCCAACAAATCCTTAGCTTGAATTGTTGTTTCAGGACTAGCATACTTAAAGACCAACTGCCCATTGGGGGCAATAATTAAGGATTGATTCGGGTCATTACTTTGCCATATAGCAGGAATGCTAACAATTGCCTTCTCAATGATAGGAATAGCAAATTCTGGCTCATAATCAGGCAATTCCGTATCTGCTATATCGCTACAACTAAAGAGCAATAAGCTGAAAAATACTAAATAAAAAGTAGACTTTCGCATAAATTTCAAATAGGTGAATGGTAGTAATTTGCTTCTACTAATAAAACGAACGAAAGGAAAGATAAATATTTTAACAAAGAGATAATTAAATTTTAGTCTTCAACCAGCATTTTAACAGCACTTTAAAACAAATAGCAATCTTAAAACTGTAAATTGCGTTTAATTATATTAATCACTAGCAGAGAATAGTCTGTTGGTTTGTAAGGCTTCCCTGAAAAAAGGGTACTTTAAGAAAAGTTCAAAATCATGAAAAAATTATTTGCTTCTCTATTATTAATTGGATTTGTTAGTTTCTCAGCGTTTTCGCAAAATGAAACAGGGGTAAGCGCAGTAGTAGATACTATTAAAGAAGTAGCGTCAAAAGCAATAGCAAAGGAAAATCCCAAAGAAGTAGTTGCCAAGGAAAAGGCAAACACTACCAAAAAAGAAAAAAATCTTTGGCGAACCCTTTCCAAAATTACCTTTAAGAAAGAATATGATGAATTAATGGGTTTCAAAATTGATGTTCCCGTATTTAGTGAAGCTATTCAAGCATTAGAAGGAAAGGAAGTAACGATCAAAGGCTATATTATTCCTGTAGAAGGGTACAAAGGTCATAAAGAATTTATCCTCTCTGCCTTTCCCTATAATATGTGCTTCTTCTGTGGTGGTGCAGGTCCAGAAACGGTGATGGAGGTAGTTGCCAGCGAAGAAATTGAATATTCTGCTGAAGCAGTAACCATTAAAGGAAAATTAGAATTAAATGATTCTGATATTAATCGCTTGATGTTTGCTATGTCTGATGCGGTATTGGTTAAAGAATAAAAAAGAGGTCAGCAATCAGACCGCTTCGCTGTCAGACTTATGACGTTGACATCAAGACCTTAACTTGATAAATAGTTTTATCAAAAAAAATGCCATTCAAATTATTACAATTTGAATGGCATTTTTTTTGAAGTAGTAGCCGTCTAGTGTCAACATTCCAAACCCGCCCGCCCTGACAGCAGTCGGGTTGGTCTGACAGACCGTAGGCGTTCTGACAGTTCCGAAGTATTTCGGAACGTTCTGACAGCGTAGCGTTCTGACTTCTTATTCAATAGAATCTACCCCAGAAATCAGGTACTTAGTATCTCCCTTCCAAGGAATCACTCTATATTTTTCTTCGTATTGTACGACTACTTTCTTTCCTCTAAGAGAGAGCATTTTTTGGAATACGGCTTCATCTAGTACTGAAAATTCCCAGATACTACCTATGTTAGTTTTATCATCTTGGACAGAAATACCCCCCAAACTTAAAGAGCCCTCATAAGTTTTAAAAACATATCCTTTCTCAGAAATCTTTATCAGCTGACCTGTTCGGCTTCCATCACTATAGACCATACTAGCGAATAAATAATACCCAACCCCTGCAAGTATAGCCAATACAAAAGTGGCTATCAATAACTTTTTAACAAAAGAGGTGACTACTCTTTTTCCAGTATCTATAGAAGTTCCGATCTTTTGCTTCGTTTGGGCAAGATCTTCTGCAATAGCTTTCTTTTTACCTTCGTATCCATCCTTAATACCTTTGGTGGTATCCGCTATACCTTTCTGGATTTCATTTGTTTTATCAGTAATACCTTGCTTAATTTCATTCGCCTTACCGTCTAAATTGTCTTTTATACTAGCCATAGTTTAAAATATTATTGGTTGCTAAATGAGCTTCATTTACGACTTTTCTCCTCCCCCAGCAGGCGCATCTCCATTATTAGGGGTATCTCGATTGGGTCGATCTGGTCTTCGTTTACCTCTGGAATTACGTCCTCCTCTACCTCTGCCCCTACTTCTATCGTTTGGTTTACTACTTTCTCTTCCGTTTGCCTCTGGATTTTCCTTATCTCTAGATTTATTTTGCTCCTTTGGGGCATCTTTACCTTCTTCTCGTGGTTTGCGATTATCCCTTCTTGGTCCCTTTCTATCGTCTCTTCCTCTAGAATCTTTTCTATCGTCTCTTCCTCTGGAATCTTTTCTATCGTCTCTTCCTCTAGAATCTTTTCTATCGTCTCTTCCTCTAGAATCTTTTCTGTCATCTCTTCCTCTGGAATCTTTTCTGTCGTCTCTTCCTCTGGAATCTTTTCTGTCGTCTCTTCCTCTGGAATCTTTTCTGTCATCTCTTCCTCTAGAATCTTTTCTGTCGTCTCTTCCTCTAGAATCTTTTCTGTCATCTCTTCCTCTGGAATCTTTTCTATCGTCTCTTCCTCTAGGAGGTCTTCTGTCATCTCGATTTCTAGATCCTCTTCGTCCACCTCTAGATTTTCTTCTCCTTTTTTCTGGTGGTAATTCAACCGCACCTGTTACATCTTCAAAATCAAAAGTCACTTCTTCTTCCTCTGCTAAAATACTTGAATCGACTAATTCCATCGGCTTTTCCCCATCAGCATTCATACGCATAATCTGTTTCACTCGGTCTACGCTCAACGTATAGAAATTACCTCGTTTCCCTGGATTATCATACGTATAAACCATTTGGCGTTTGAAAATATCTGTTTTAATCAAAACAGCCATTCCAGCCTCTGTGTATAATCGTTCATGCTTTACAGGAAAATCTTGTAAAGCATCCATATAAGTATCTAATTCATAATTTAGGCAACATTTCAAACGTCCGCACTGCCCAGACAATTTAGATTGATTGATCGCTAGATTTTGATACCTCGCTGCACCAGTTGTGACTGATTTAAAATTAGTCAACCAAGTAGAACAACACAACTCTCTACCGCATGACCCCAAACCTCCGATACGAGAAGACTCTTGTCTTGCTCCTATTTGCCGCATTTCAATCTTTACTCTGAACTCTTTTGCGTAGTGACGAATTAATTCTCTGAAATCTACACGCCCATCTGCTGTATAGTAGAAAGTAGCTTTTCGTCGATCCCCTTGGTACTCTACATCTCCCAGTTTCATATCCAACTTTAGAGATCTCGCTATTGCCCTAGCACGAATCATTGCGCCGCGTTCTAAAGCTCGAGCATCTTCTAATTTTTCTAAATCTCGATTATTAGCAATCCGAATGATCTTCGGAAAAATAGTGGTATCAGAAACCTTTTTCTTTTTCATCTGCAAGCGAACCAATTCGCCTGTCAATGAAATTCGGCCAACATCATAACCACTTGCAGATTCTACAACGACCGTATCCCCTATTATGGCTCTTATGTAAGGAGGATTTTGGTAAAACGCTTTTCTAGAACCATTTTTAAAACTTACTTCTACAATATCATATAACTCGCTATCCGAAATATCCATTTTAGCAAGCCAATCGAATGTATTTAATTTATTACAACCTCCTGAGGAGCAACCGCCATTACTGTTGCAACCTTTCGTTTTCCCGTCCGCAGACGTTCCACATGATGCACAACCCATTTATATATATTTGATTTTAGGGAATAAAAAATAAATCAACTTCAACTCTAATCTCAATTTCAACTTCAAAATAGGACATTGACAAGGCTATTGCGTGGTCAAAATCATGATTTGAAGTTGGGGTTGAAGTTGAAGTTAATTTTTGAATTAAACTCCCTTATGTTTTAAAGATTCGGTGCAACTGTATTGATGCATCCAAACCAAGAATCTTTGTGTTCGCATTTCGCTCTACTGCGTACGAACACTCATTGAATAACTGAGAAATGGGTTCTAAATGACTAAAAGTCATAACTTTCGACAGATTCTTTGCAGTTTCCAATTCGGGTGGTCTAAGGCGTACTGTCTGGCTACCCGTCAATATGTAGACCATAAACTCTCGAATAAAATGCAAACCATATTGAAAAAAATGCTTCTGTCTTTCTCTACCTAAGGCAGCAAACTGCTCTGCCCAAGGTACTAGTTCGGCCCCATTCCCCTTGTAGCACTTTCGCATCCATTCTAAAAATAACGTTGCATTGTCGTTTTCAGTATCTTTAATCAACGTAAGTGCTTCATTAAAGTTACCATTTGCAAGGTGAGCTGCCGCTGCTGCTTGCTCTTGAGAAACACCTTTTTTTTGCACTAGACCATTGACAATCCATTCATCCTGCAAAGCATTAAACTTGACAATTTGACAACGGGAAAGAATAGTATTTAGAATGCGTTCTTGTGCTTCTGCCACCAAAATAAATATCGTATTCTCTGGTGGCTCTTCTATTAATTTTAATAGTCGATTACCTTCCTTTTGCAAGTATTCAGGTAACCAAAGAATCAAAATCTTATATTCTGATTCAAAAGACTTTAAACTCAATTGTTTAATAATACGCAGACATTCATCCTTATTGATATTCCCTTGCTTATTTTCAGCACCAATAAACTGTAACCATTGGTTGACCTCCATATAAGGGTTCTCTAATACTGCCGAACGCCATTGCGTAATGTATTCCAAACTAGTCAAATTCGACCCTACAAAAGGGTAAGAGAAATGTAAATCTGGATGTACTAGCTTGCTTGCTTTTTGACAATGACCACAGCTGCCACAGCTCTCCCCATCTGTTTTTTGTTCACACAAAATGTATTGAGCTATAGCTATCGCCATTGCTAATTTGCCACTACCTGCAGGCCCAAGAAATAGCATCGCATGGGGAATACG
>CAKZUM010000579.1 GCA_937921525.1 uncultured Saprospiraceae bacterium | reverse complement strand
ATTCGCTAAACTAACAGAAAGTTATTTATTTAAACCCAACTTGACGTATTTTTTACAGGTAAAAGTATCGTATGATGAAAAGGGAAGAATTTTGGCAACCCCCGTTACAGGCAACGGATCAGGAGATTTAGCTAATTTATCTAATGCGAATGCTTTTTTACAGTTGCCAGATGGAAAATCTGTTTTTCGGAAGGGTGGGGTGTATCCTTTGATTTTCTATTAGTAGAGAAATCTCTTAGGAAACTTGTAGGTGTTTTTATGTATGGGTAAATCATAAATTTTAAATCATATATCTTACATCATAAATCCATCACGCTTTGAACTGAATGGATTTATGATGTATGATTTAAAATTTATGATCTATGATTTACCCCTTCAAAAAAAATTACCAATTCATAAAGTTTCGAAATAAAAAGACAGTACCGCACAGCTTACTCCACCGTCCACTCCGTTCCATCCTTCCCATCCTTCAACTTAATCTTCAAAGCCTGCAAGGTATCTCGGATTTTATCAGACGTACCCCAATCTTTATTCGTTCTAGCAGTGGCTCGCATATCAATGACCAATTCCATTAAGCCATCCATTTTACTATTATCGCCACCTGCCGCTTGTGCATCATCTTTTAAACCAAAAATATCAAAAATATACAATTGGAAAGTCGCTTTTATTTGCTCAAAAGTCTCCGCTGTTACCTCATCAAAAGATAAGTGTCCAGCCTTTAGACCGTTTACTTTGGTGACCAATTCAAAAATCTTAGCTAATGCTTTTGGGCAGTTGAAGTCGTCACTCATTTCTGAAGAGACACCTGCTATAAGTGTTTGGATTTCTTTATCTAAATCTCCAGCGCTGCCTTTACCTGGGTGCGTCATAGCAGCAAGTGCTTTATTTGCATCCATCAAACGGCGGTAGCCTTTTTCTGCTGCTAATAAAGCATCATCTGTCAAATCTAGTGTACTACGATAATGAGATTGTAACATAAAAAATCGCAACATCATCGGACTGTAACCCTTTGAAATATGCTCACTATCTCCTGTGAATAATTGCTGAGGAGTAATACTATTACCATCACTCTTAGACATTTTCTTGCCATTCATTAAGAGCATATTGGTATGCAGCCAATAGTTTGCTGGTGAGCAATTGCAAGCACCATGATTTTGAGCAATTTCATTTTCATGGTGTGGGAATTTTAAATCACCACCACCGCCATGAATATCAAAATTATTACCCAAGTATTTAGTACTCATCGCAGAGCATTCTAAATGCCAGCCAGGGAAACCAACTGACCAAGGCGAATTCCATCGCATAATATGTTCTGGTGCAGCCTTTATCCAGATCGCAAAATCAGATGGATGATTCTTCTCACTTTGATTCTTCAAATCTCTAGTCTCTACCATTAAATCATCTAGTTTCTTACCAGATAATTGGCCATAGACATCAGATTGCTCCGCAAATTTGATCGTATTAAAGTAGACCGAGCCATTTTTTTCATAGGCTAGGCCATTATCTAATATTTGCTGAACCATTTCGATTTGCTCTACAATATGGCCTGTTGCGCGAGGTTCAATATTTGGAGGTAAAGTATTGAAGATCTTCATCATATCATGAAAACCATTCATGTATTTCTGCACTATCTCCATTGGTTCCAATTGCTCTAATCGAGCTTTTTTGGAAATCTTATCTTCTGCGTCTGAATCTGCATCGCCCACTAAATGCCCTACATCCGTAATATTTCGTACGTATCGTACAGAATACCCTAAATGAAGTAAGTATCTATAGATGGTATCAAAACTTACGAAAGTCCGACAATTCCCCAAGTGTACATCACTGTATACGGTAGGGCCGCATACATACATTCCTATAGCCCCTTCGTTAATGGGTTTGAAAACTTCTTTTTGTCTTGTTAGACTATTGTGAACAACTAATTGATTTGACATTATTTTTCTTGAAGTGGTTATTTTAAACCTTACAGGTTTTAGAACAGTGAAGCGAGAGCAAACCAGCCCGACTAGACGTTAGGCTGGCGGGGAACAGAGAGGTATTTCATTTAAAAAACAACGAAATATTATTATTTTTAAACGAAATACATCTCTACTCTCGCTTCTCTACTCTCTGTTCTACTTTTTTGGCTGCAAAAATAAATAAATTTTGCAGACAACTAAAACTCGCTACTTTTTACAATTTTTCAGCTAAAATGGTTCATTTTTGGGATGTTTTCCCTTTGTTCTCAAATAATTATGTTAGCACCAAGAGTCCTAACACAATGGTAATGGATTTGATACTTATATTGTGTTAGCTTTCTTGAAGCTAACATAATTTAAAATCGTACCCCCACACCATCAACTTGACTTGGGAGTTAGCTTCAACGTCTTAATGCTTGAATAACTACTTATAGCATTAAAATAAAATTCAAACTATAAAGACTAATTTTTACTCCCCTTTCGTTTAAAATGACATGAAATATAGTAGCATTCTTTTTATTGTATTGATTAGTACTACTGGTCTCTTGGCCCAAGGTTATAACACTATCGGTGGTATCCGTTTTGGAACAGATTGGGGCATTACAGCCAAGCATCGCATAAAAGATAAAACAACTGTGGAGGGTATTTTCCAGTCCTCCACTAAACGGGAAGAGGTGCTAATTAGTGCCTTAGTGGCAAAACATAATCCATTGGTGACCAAGCGTTTTAATTTCTATACAGGCGGAGGTCTGCACTATGGCTTCGCTTCTGACCCTGAAGTAAGTTATAAAAATCCATTTGGCGTGTCAGCTATTGCTGGAGTAGAATTCAAAGTCGCAAAATTAGTTGCCTCATGGGATTTTAAACCCGC
>CAKZUM010000578.1 GCA_937921525.1 uncultured Saprospiraceae bacterium | reverse complement strand
TCCAATACCATCTGGATACCTTATAAGCGTTAAGGGCCTGCCTTTTACAAAAGGTAGCATAAATGGAGCAACTGCTATCGCATAACTAATGATTTCTGCTTTGGTATAGCCCTTAGATGGATATAGTACTTTTTGCAAATTGGTAATCTTCAGTCGTTGCCCTTCAATTTCTGTATATACTGGCTTAGAAGGCATACTCAAAGATAGAGAGGAGGGAGGGGAAGTCCAATAGTTACTTATTTAAAAATATTTTACTCATTTGTTAAATTCTTTATAGATGCCAAGTTCAAAAAAGAAAGTATGGTATAGACTTATCCTGAATCTATCTTAAATCCCTTCCTGACAAAATGCTTAATTCCGTATTATTGTGAAATATCAAAATTTTAATGATTTATTTTACTAGATACCGAATTATTTATTACTTTTAGCGAACATTCTGAAATATAATTCATTTTATAATAGGTATAACCATACTACAAAATGAAAAACCCAAGCTGCAAAAAGAACTGTCAACGTTTACAGATCAAGAAATCCTTTTCTTGGCTGCCTGCCATATTTATAGCTATTATTCCTAAATGTCCTTTTTGTATCATGGCGTATTCTGGTGCTTTAACCTTATGCACTGGTACAAAAATATATCCTCACGCAGACACTACTACCTCTTACATAAGTATTGGATTAGCAGCTTTTGTTCTATTTAGCATTCTATACAATTATAAAGGATCAAAAACGAAGTATGCACTACTCTTCACATGTATTGGAACGCTTTTATTGTTGACCAGTCAATTCTATTGGATTAGCGAGCCTCTATATTATGCAGGAGTAAGTTTTCTATTTTTTGGTATTTGGTACAATGGAAGTTTTAGTTTTTTCTATCAAAAATATAAGACCTTATTGAAAGGGTATACCACTAAATTAGTCAATTAAAAAACACACTAAATTTCATCTATAATTTTAAAATATGATAGCAGAAAATTTCAATTATGACGCTCCAACTAGTTTGGAGGAGGCTATAGCCTTACTTCATCAATACGGGGATGAAGCGAAAATCCTTGCAGGTGGCCATAGCCTTATTCCCATGATGAAACTGAGATTCGCCTCTCCTACCCATTTAATTGACATCAATAATATACCTGGTCTTTCTTATGTAAAGGAAGAAGATGGGTATTTGAAAATTGGTGCAATGACCAAGGAAGTAGAAGTGGAGGAATCTGAAATTATTCATGCAAAGTATCCCATTTTTATGGATGCGACCAAATTGATCGCTGATCCACAAGTTAGAAATTTTGGAACGCTTGGCGGTAATCTTGCGCACGGTGATGCTGCGAATGATCACCCCGCTGTAATGATTGCTTTGGGTGCAGAAGTGGAGATAACAGGTAAAGAAGGAAAACGGACCGTTGGTATTGATGATTTCTTTCATGGTTTTTATACCACAGCTGTTGAACATGGGGAGGTCTTAACGGAAATTAGAATCCCTGCTGCTAGTGGCAACTACGGTTCTGCATATCACAAAGCAGAGAGAAAAGTAGGGGACTATGCCACCGCTGGTGTAGCTGTAATGGTACAAATAGACGATCAAGGTCGATGTACAAAAGCAGGAATTGGCTTGACCAATGTATCGCCACTTCCTCTTAGAGCCACACGTTCAGAAGAGGTATTAGTTGGGTCTGATTTATCAGAAGCAGTCATTGCCCAAGCGGCACAATACGCTGCGGAGGATTGTAGCCCGACAGAAGATCTTCGTGGAAATGAGGAATATAAAAGACATTTAGTAGGGATCATTACTAAGCGAATGTTGAATAAAGCAATTGTAAGAGCAAAAAAATAATGTTCTTTGACAAGTAAGATTTGTCAATAATTAAATCTATCAAAACATGACAAAGAAAATAACTTTAAAAATTAACGGAACGGAACATACAATGGAGGTAGAACCTCGTATGTTATTGGTTCATGCTATAAGAGAAAATGTATCCTTAACAGGTACACATATAGGTTGTGATACTTCTTCTTGTGGTGCTTGCACCATTCTTATTGATGGTAAATCTGCAAAGTCTTGTACCGTCTTGGCCGTACAAGCGCAAGGAAAAGAAATCGCAACGGTGGAAGGTTTGGCAACAGCCGAAGGTTTGCACCCAATTCAAGAAGGCTTTCATCTCAACCATGCGTTGCACTGTGGATTTTGTACCCCTGGTATGATGATGCGCGCCATTGAATTATTAGAAAAAAATCCCAATCCTACGGAAGAAGAAATTCGATGGGGTATTTCCGGTAACCTCTGTCGTTGTACGGGTTACAATAATATAGTAAAAGCAATTGAATGGACTTCTGCTAAAATGCAAGGAAAAGATCTTCCTTCTACGGAGCCGGAGTTTGTATAGTTAGAATATGCTAAAAATTAGTAACTATTTTATATGACTCTTCTCATCTTCTTAAATTAGGGATGATTGGGTTTTGAAATCATAAATCATAGTTCATAAATCAAACATCATAAATCTGCTAACTAAGCAAGCAACATTAGACTGATTTATGATTTATGATGTAAAATTTATGATTTAAGATTTTTTACGCAGTCTAAATTTTAAGAGGGGGTCGGGGTGAGTTTCAGTAACTTAATAGCTACAAAACTTATTAATAAAAAAGAAAATTAATCTTTCATGATAAAATGTAAAACGTCCAAAGAAATCGGGGGGATGGGGCATTCCAAAAAAAGAAAGGAAGATGCTCGTTTCATCCAAGGGAAAGGGAATTATGTAGATGATGTGAAGTTACCCGGCATGTTATATATGGACATCGTAAGAAGTCCGTATGCGTATGCAAAAATTAAAAATATAGATGCTTCTGCTGCATTAGCGATTCCAGGTGTAGTCGCAGTTGTAACAGGAAAAGATTTAGAAAAGTATGGCTTACACTGGATGCCAACACTGATGTCTGATACACAAATGGTATTGCCTACCGATACCGTGATGTACCAAGCACAAGAAGTAGCGGCCGTGATTGCTACTAGCAGATACTTGGCTCGGGATGGGAAAGAAGCGGTGATGGTAGACTATGAACCAATGACGCCAGTAATGGATCCTTTCAAGGCATTGGATGAAGATGCTCCTGTTTTGAGATCCGATCAAGAAGGAAAATCAGATAACCATATTTGGCATTGGGAAGTTGGGGATAAAGAAAAAACAGAGAATGTTTTTAATAATGCGGATGTTGTTGTAAAGCAGCAAATGCATATTCCTAGAATCCATGTAGCCTCTATAGAAACTTGTGGTTGTGTCGCTTCCTACAATAAGGTAGAGAATCATCTTACGATGTATATGACGACCCAAGCACCACATGCCATTCGTACGGTGATCGCATTAGTGGCAGGTCATGTTGGTTTGACAGAAGAAAAAATTAGAGTAATTTCTCCAGATATTGGTGGTGGATTTGGTGGAAAAGTACCGGTATATCCGGGCTATGTAATTGCAATTGCAGTATCCTTTCTGACAGGTGCACCTATCAAATGGATTGAGGATAGAAGTGAAAATCTACAAGCAGATTCCTTTGCTCGAGATTATCATATTACGGCGGAAATGGCAGGGACTAAAGATGGAAAAATTCAAGCAACTCGTTTCAAGGTATTAGCAGATCATGGATATACGGATGCTTCTGCAAATCCATCTAAATTTCCAACAGGTCTGTTTTCTATAGGAACTGGTTCTTACGATTATGGCGCATCTTATATGGAAGCGGATGCGGTTTATACGAATAAGCCTCCCGGTGGGGTAGCTTACCGTTGTTCTTTCAGGGTGACGGAAGCTGTACATGCAATAGAGCGAATGACGGATATGTTTGCCAAAAAAGTAGGCAAAGATCCAGCTCAACTTAGAATGGAGAACTTCATCAAGAAAGAAGATTTCCCTTGGGCCTCGCCTACGGGTTGGTCGTATGATAGTGGCGATTATCATGCAGGGCTTCAAAAAGCCATGGATGCGATCGGCTACCACGATCTAAGAAAAGAGCAAATTGAAATGAGAAAAGAAGGCAAGAAATTCTTAGGAATTGGAATTTCTACCTTTACAGAAGTAGTGGGTGCAGGGCCTGCAAAAGATTTTGATATTTTAGGTATTAAAATGTTTGATAGTGCTGAAATCAGGGTGCATCCAACAGGAAAAGCCATTGCAAGATTTGGTACTAAATCACAAGGTCAAGGACACGAAACGACCTATGCTCAAATCATTGCAGAAGAATTGGGTATACCAATGGAAAATATTCAAATAGAGGAAGGTGATACAGATACTGCTCCTTATGGATTAGGAACTTATGCGAGTAGAAGTACACCTACAGCGGGTGCAGCTGCGGCAATGGCGGCTCGAAAACTAAGAGATAAAGCTAAAAAAATAGCAGCACATCTTTTAGAAGTTTCCGAACAAGATTTAGAATGGGAACCAGGTAAGTTCTTTGTAAAAGGAGCTCCAGAAAAAGCAAAGACCATTCAAGAAATTGTATTCGCTGCATACACAAATCATCCAGAAGGAATGGAAGGTGGTTTTGAGGCAACTCACTATTATGATCCACCGAATCTTACCTTCCCATCAGGTGCTTATATCTGTGTGGCAGAAGTGGATGCAGAGACTTGCGATATTAAAGTACGCAGATTCGTTGCCATTGATGACTGTGGAAATATCATCAACCCAATGATCGTTCAAGGTCAGGTGCATGGTGGTTTGACACAAGGTATCGCTCCAGCGATGTATGAAGAATTGATTTATGATGAGTCTGGAAATATCCTGAACGGAACGTTTATGGATTACCTAGTGCCAACTGCGGTGGAATCTCCAAATTGGGAAACGGGTCATACCGTTACTCCTGCGCCACATCATCCGATTGGTGCAAAAGGAGTGGGGGAATCTCCAACCGTTGGTGCGCCGCCTGCCATCGTAAATGCGATAGTAGATGCAGTGGCTCACTTAGGCATTAAGCATCTTGAAATTCCAGTTACGCCATTTAAACTTTTTAAAGAATTACAAAAGGTGGGGTATTTTAAGAAGAATGCTTAAATAGAGTAGAGAGCAGAGAATAGAGAGTAGAGATTTATTTCGTTTTCACACGACGGAGTCTCGTTGTATGTAAATGAAATGAATTTCTTCTTTCGCTTCTTTCTTGTTCTATTCCTTAAAACATCTTCTCTACTAGGACTGTTTAGATCAGAGAATATTGCAGTAATGTTAGAGAAATTTTTTGTTTGAAAACTGTAACTTTCAGTACACAAGTTAGAACTCCCCCCGAGGCTTGTACTCTTTCTGCCTCTGGGCAAAAGCCCTCTCTCGTCTTAGGAAGAGGGGGAGGCGTTGAAATGAAAATATTTCGCTTCCAAAACGAAATTTTCAATCGTAGATGTCTCCCTCCCTTTTTAAGGGAGGGTCGGGGTGGGTTCTTAATGTAGTGCTGAACAATTACTAAAATCCAACGAAATCTTATCGTCTTTTAAATGAATACATCTCTGCTCTCTACTCTCTGTTCTAAAACACAGAGAAAACTTATTAACATTAAAACATTTCAATGAATACTAAAATAACAAAAGATTTTGAAATAGCTCAACCAATTGATGTGGTGTGGAAAAGTCTTGCCAATCCTGAAGAAATTGTTGGCTGTGTTCCTGGGGCGAGTATTACAGAGAAATTGGATGATAGAAATTATAAAGGCCAGGTGGTTACTAAATTCGGTCCAATCAAAGCAGCTTATGCTGGAGATATAGAAATAATTGAACTAGACGAAGCCAATCGTAAAATGGTGTTGAAAGGACGTGGTCTAGATAGTAAGGGGAAAGGCTCCGCTGATATGATTATGAACGGTATCCTGAAAGAAGAAGGTGGTAAAACACAGGTGAATTTTAGCATGGATATCACCATCATTGGTAAGCTAGCGCAATTTGGATCTAGATTAATCAATGATGTCTCCGATCAATTATTGAATCAGTTTGTCAAGAATTTTTCTAACCAATTAGAAGCACAAGCTCCTGTGGCAGCCGCAGCTCCTGCAACAAGTGCAGCAAGTAGTTCGGTAGCGGCTACCGCAACTGCAGCAGGGCAATCAGTGGTTGATAAAGTAGCAGGAACTGCTGGAAATGCTGTAGAATCCGTTAAAACACATTCAAAAGAAGCAGTGGCAGAAGTCAAAAAAGCGACAGCTCCACCCGCTGATAATTCTTTTGATGGGACTTCCTTAATTGGTACAGTTATTAAAAGTATCTTTGGAAGCATTCTTGATTTTTTCAGAGGTAAAAAATAATTTCCCTATTTGACTCTGTTTAGAACAGAGAATAGAGAGCAGAGAATAGAGACGAAATTTGTTTAAAATTCGATAAGATTTCGTTATATGTAAACGAACTCTGTCTCTGCTCTCGCTTCTCTGCTCTCTATTCTAAACATAGTCATGTAGAGAAGAAATATTTAATAGTGGTAGACAATCCTAGAGATTTAATTCCTATAATAGATAACTTAGGATACGTCATTGACGAAGAATTAGCAACAGTACTTTTTCTAATGCAAAAATTAGAAAAGCCACTTTTATTAGAAGGTAATCCAGGTGTTGGAAAAACGAAAGTGGCCTACATCTTAGCAGATATGCTTGGGTATGAAATCGTACGATTGCAATGCTATGAAGGTCTGGATGTTAATAATGCTATCTATGAATGGAATTATCAGAAACAATTACTAGCGATCAAGATCTCAGAAAGTAGTACTAAATCTGATAAAGAAAAAGAAGATATGATTTTTGGGGAGGACTACCTTTTAAAAAGGCCTTTACTAAAAGCCATTTCTAATAACAAGCGAATGATTTTACTCATAGATGAAATTGATCGAGCAGACGAAGAATTTGAAGCTTTCTTATTAGAATTATTATCTGACTTTCAAATAAGTATTCCAGAATTAGGAACTATTTCAGCGAAGCACAAACCTATCGTTGTGTTGACTTCTAATAGAACCAGAGAATTAGGGGATGCACTAAAGCGTAGATGTTTGTATCATTGGGTAGATTATCCTTCTCCTGAAAAAGAGATGCTGATTATCAAAAAACATCTTCCCAATATTGAAGCAAAGTTGGCGGATCAAATTGCCGTGTTTGTAGAAAAAGTACGCACATTAAAATTAGATAAAACCCCGGGTATTGCAGAAACAATTGACTGGGCTAGAGGCATTGCAGCACTCAATAATGATGATGCGGCGATGTACAATAGCCTCTCTTGTTTATTGAAATCAAACAGTGATATTCGGGCAGTTAAGAAAGAATTTTTTACTAAATCTTAAGGCAGCAAAGCTGCTTTTATAAGAAGTCAGAGGTCAGACCTAAAAATCCATTTTCTGTCAGAAGTCAGACTTATGACTTTGACTACGTTATGTGGTCTACATCATAAACCCGCCCGCCTGATGGCAGTCGGGCTGGTCTGACATCTGACAGTTCCGTTAGCGTAAGCTAACTAGAACGGTCTGACTTCTGACCTCTTAAAACATTAAAAACATTAAGTTATGTCATTAAAAGAATATGAAGATCTAGATAAAATCAGATTAGAGGAAGGTGCAAAAAGCAGAGCACATTATAAATCGGTTAACCTACCAGGGGACCGAGTAAAGAAAATAGATGATATTGCAGCAGCAAGAAAACGAATAGCGGACATGGCTAAAGAGAGAGAAGCTGCGAAAAACGATTAACGAATAGGCCGAATTTAAACCATATTAGATACATAGGACAGATAGTGTGCTATTCTCTATGTGACCTATGTGACCTATGTACCTATGTGGTTTAAAAAAAATCTATTATGTCCTTTATTTTTGTTCAACTAAAAACTTAAATCAGCATCAGTTTGAATGAGTCAACACTACACCCAATTTTCTAGTTTCTCCGAAGCCTTTATAGGTTTCGCTCAAGAAGCAAGAAGACGTGGTTTCCCCACTGGTATTCAATGTACAAAAGATACCGTTGAAAGTGCTTTATTTGGCTTATGGCCAGATAAAGCACTTTTTGAGTATGCCCTTACGAGTTTGTTTTGTCATGAAGAGGAAGAGCGGGCAGTTTTCAAAAAATTATATACGCAATTTTGGAAACAGAAAGGAACTATTATTCAAGATAAGCGGACGAACAAAAATCAGAAGAGTGTGCTGTCCAGTTCTAGCTCTGCGGTGATGCTTGGCACAGGAGATACTGGTAGCAGTGAAGAAGGGGAAGAAGCCAAAACAACAACAGGTGCTAATACAAAAGAAACACTCAAGCGAACAGACTTTGCCTACCTCACCAAATATCAATCTTCTTTATTAGATGAGTTATCCGAGAAGCTCGTTAAAGAAATGAGCCAACGCCTTAAACGGCGCAAGAAAAAATCTACTAAAGGTCAGATTGATATTGCCAATTCTATTCGAACTAATATTCAGAATGGAGGGAATATTTTAAAGTTAGCCAAGAAAAATAAGAAACGAGATAAATATCGTTTGATGGTCTTATTGGACGTCAGTGGCTCGATGGATAAATATTCTTTTTATCTTTTAAAATTTTTGTGGGCGCTTCGGTCGAACTTCAAACAGATAGAAGTGTTTACCTTTAGCACACAGCTAATGCGCATTACCGATTATATTTCTGACAAAAATATGGCGATTGCTTTAGCAATGGTTTCCCAAAATGCGAGACATTGGTCTGGCGGTACAAAAATTGGAACCTGTCTAAAAGATTTTAATGATAATTATGCCAAGCGATACCTCAATGGGAAAACGATGACCATTGTGTTGAGCGATGGATTAGATACAGGAGAACCAGAAGTATTGGAGACTGCTATGCAGCAAATTAAAATGCGTTCCAAAAAATTGATATGGCTCAATCCTTTAAAAGGGATGCAGGGGTATGAACCTATTCAAATGGGAATGAAAGCAGCACTACCTTCTTTAAATCATTTTGGTTCTGCACACAATTTTGAAAGCCTACTAACCCTAGAAAAGTTATTACAAGATGCATAATTCTTTTATAGAAAAAGCAAAGTTACTTAACGAAAATAATGAAGCCTATGCGATGGCTTTTATTATTAGACGTTTGATTCCTTCTTCGGGTAAGCCAGGAGATAAAGCAATCATTACAAAGGAAGGGCATATTCATGGTTGGATAGGTGGAGGTTGTACCAGAGGGATTGTTTTAAAAGAGGCACTTTTATCTTTGAAAGAAGGGAAGCCAAGAACGATTTCTATTACTCCTTCTGCAAACAACAATTTGCCCGATCACATCAAAACATATACTATGACCTGTCAAAGCGGTGGCGAAGTGGATGTCTATATAGAGCCTGTATTGCCCAAACCACATCTCCTTATCTTCGGCGTTTCTCATATTGGGATGGCATTATCCAAAATTGCCAAAGCAATGGATTATGAGGTGAGTGCCATTTCAAATAATGTAGATAAAAATTTATTTCCTGATGCAGATCACTTAATTGATATAAAAGAATTAAACAATCATTCCTTTGGTAAAAATGCTTATATCGTTGTATGTACACAAGGGGAGGGAGATACAGAGGCTCTTTTCAAAGCCCTTGAATTGAATGCTTCTTATTTGTCTTTTGTAGCGAGTCGAAAAAAAGCGAATGCTATTTTTAGAGAATTGAGAGGGAAGGGCGTAAATTTCGATCAACTAAAAACTATTAAAACTCCTGCGGGTTTAGATCTTGGTGCTAAATTGCCAGAAGAAGTAGCGATTAGTATTTTAGCTCAAATTATTCAAGACTTCAGAAGCATTCCTAAAGAACCTGAAACGAAAAAAGAAGAACCGCTTACTATAGACAATGAAGATTTTTATATCAATCCAGTCTGTCAAATTCCTGTTCAAAAAAGTACGGCTAAACATGTGTTAGAATATAAAAAAGAAAAAGTTTATTTCTGTTGTGATGGTTGTAAAGTGAGCTTTGAGAAAGCTCCAGAAAAATATATGGAAACAGAGAATATGTGAAAATCTTCAAGATAGATTTATTTATATAACGGAAAGATTGATTAGCCTAACAACAAGAACAGCAACAACAAATATGAATCTATGTAATGTCTGGAAAATATTATTATTTGTCGGAATAGTTTTTCAAGCCCCAAAGTTTTCTTTTGCGCAAAATGGGGTGGCTACGGAAGCAGATAGCATGATGTATGTCAATCATGAAAAGGAAAGTATTTTAGATCATCTTTTAGAATCCAAAATGTCTAAATTAGAAATAGTCACCAACTTAGATAGCTTGTTTGGTGATAGACGGTTAAAGGCTTACAAGGATGCAAATGCGACTTTTACTTTTGAAAATGGAGAAAGTTGGACGGATAGTTTGGAAGTAAAAGTTAGAGGTGTGTATAGAGCAGCAAAGTGTGACAATCCTCCTTTAAAAATAAAATACTCTAAAAAACTCTTGAAAAAGAGAGGCTTAAAAAAACGAAACGAATATAAAGTAGTGTATCCTTGTAAGAATAATAAAAGTTATCAAAATTATATTTATAAGGAATACTTAATTTATAAAATGTATAATGAATTAACAGATAAAAGTCTGAGGGTTCATTTAATTGATTTTACGCTTCGAGATGTGAATCAAGAAAAAGAAGATATTCATACGACAGGTTTTCTTATAGAACATCGAGAAGAAATAATTAAACGACTAGATGCTCATAAAAATGATATGCGCTGCTTACCTGTTAAAATGCTGTCGCCAGAAGATTACACTCTATTCCAAGTTTTTCAATTTATGATCGGCAATGTAGATTGGTTGATTGAAACCTGTAAAAATGCTGAAGTGATCCAGTTGCGAGATAGTACTATTATTCCTATTCCTTATGATTTTGATTATACTGGGATGGTTAAACCTTCTTATGCGAAGCCTTTTTCACACTTTAATCAGATAAAAATAACGGACCGCTACTTTCTAGGACATAATAAAAATATGGAAGAGTTAATACCTATTTTTGAATTATTTAAAGAAAAGAAAAACAACTTTATCGAATTAATTAATGACTTCTCTTATTTATCCAAACGAGAGCGAAAGGTGATGATCCGTTATCTACAATCTTTTTATCGCATTTTAGATCGTCCTGCTCAAATAAAAAAAGTATTTGTTCATGATATGGGGCCGATGAAAGAACAATATTAGCGGCATAGGAATGGTTCATTAATAAATGTCGTTTTTATGCGCCGTTATTTTTTCTTTATGCAAGGCGAAAAACGTAGGCGATGCCTAGCATCGACGAGGCTTTTCAACATGAGCAAAAGGGAAA
>CAKZUM010000577.1 GCA_937921525.1 uncultured Saprospiraceae bacterium | reverse complement strand
CTCCTCGTCCTTATCCAATTCCATTGGAATATGTGTTCCTGTTAATTTCCCGTTCGTTTGGTTGATTAAAATACCGAAACTGTTTTCAACTAAAAAGCTCTTTACTTCGGCTATGTTTTCGTTCTTATAAATATTTGGGATATGCATCTTATTGTTTTTTGAAAGGACACGTTTACTAAACCTCAAAGGTTTAGTAAACGTAAATACATACTATGTGACCTATGTACCTATGTGGTAAAATTGTCAACTACTTTTGTGGTTTAAATAAACTTGTCAGATTAATTGAAATTTTTCCATATCTATAAGTTTGTGAAATGGCTCTTTCTTTGCTAGATACTGTTCTAATTGTGCTATAGGCCGGGTACTAGCACTTATATACTAAAACTGAAAATAAATAAAAGAATTAGAACCAAACGATCCAAAGAAAGCAATCAACCAAAGGATAGAAGCAAAGGACACTACTCTAAAAACTGGCTTCGTCAATATCTGATCCGCAAAACTAAATTTAAAATCTGCCAATTCTATCATCGTCAAAAGACCAATTAATAGAAAACCTTTGACGACCCAAAATTTGTTGATCACACTGCCAAAATTAAACTGTTCTAGACTTCCTATTCCTGTAATCACATTCAAAGCAGTCGCAAAATCTGGGCTTCTAAAGAATACCCAAGCCAAACAAGTAAAGAAATAAACCAGAGTAATATTAATCGCATTACGCCCAAATTGTGGCATTCGAATCGCAGTTAATAATTGACCAAATTTTGGCCCTACCACCCGCTGAACAATCAAATACAAGCCATGTAAAAAGCCCCAAAATACAAATACCCAACTCGCCCCATGCCACAAGCCACCTAGCAACATGGTCAGCATATTGTTTTTGTACGTATTAAAAACACCATGACGACTCCCGCCTAATGGAATATATAAATAATCCCTTAACCAAGAGGATAAACTGATATGCCACCGCTGCCAGAATTCACTAAAGTTTTTAGAGAAATACGGCGTTCTAAAATTATCAGGAAAATCAAAGCCCATAATACGTGCTAAGCCTATCGCTATATCAGAATATCCACTAAAATCACAGTATATCTGGAAAGAATAAAATATCACTCCTATCAATAGGTGCAAGGAAGAAAAGGCTTCAGGTGCAGCAAAACACTGATCCACAAAGGGTGCTAAGGAATCTGCTACCGCTACTTTTTTGAAAAAGCCCCATAGGATTTGCCCAGTTCCTTTATTGAAACGATCCCAATCAAAGGTTCGTACTCGTTTAAATTGCGGCAAAAAATCACTTGCTCTAACAATCGGACCAGCCCCTAGCTGAGGGAAAAAGGAGATAAAGGTCGCAAAGCGAATAAAGTCTTTTTCAACAGGTATTTTTTTATAATAAACATCAATGGTATAACTCATTGATTGGAAAGTATAAAAGGAAATACCAACGGGTAAAATGATATTGAGGGTATTAAAAGAAGGTTCAATCCCTACCGTATTTGCCAGTTCTTGAAACGAATCTATAAAAAAGTTGCAATATTTAAAGAAGGCGAGTATGCCTAAATTGACGACTAAACTAATCACCAATAGCCGTTTTCGTTTGTCTTGTTCCTTTGTTTTATCTAATGCTACTCCAACTGTATAATCAATCAAAGTAGAAATTACGATCAAACTCAGAAAACGCTCATCCCACCAGCCATAGAAAACATAACTAGCAATTAAGCAAAGCCAGAGTTGCATTCGTCCTTTTAATGCAAAATACAACGGAAAGAAAATGGCACTAAACACCAAGAAGGTGATACTGTTGAATATCATTGTGTAGTTTTTCTTGAATATCTATATAAGAGGGGACAAATAAATGGAGGGGAAATGCAATCTAGCTATAGAAATTAGCGTAAGTATTGTATAAACTATTAATATTGTCTAGTTTAACGATATCAATAATACTTCGTAGATTTAAAAATCTAAAAGATACCAGTAATCAATACTTTATGCATCATAAAATAATACTCTTATTTTTTCTCATAGGCAGTACCGTTCTACAGGCGCAACAATTAGACCATGTATTAGGAGATATGATCGTACGATTATCGCCAAAAGTAGAACAACCTACTGCATTAATTCAACAATATAAGCGTTTTAAAGGAAAAGCGACAGGCTTTACTACAAAAAAATGTTTGAATGAGGATCAAAATATTTGGTTGCTTCATTTTGATTTTACCAATATCAATGAGTATCAATTGTTGCGAGACTTGAGAAGTAATAAGTTAGTGGACATTGCTCAGTTTAATCATTTGATTAAAAAGCGAAAAATACCGAATGATTCATTTTTTAGTTTCCAATGGAATTTGATGAATACAGGAGGAAATGGTGGTATTGTAGATGCAGATATTGATATGGAATTAGCTTGGGATATTACTACTGGTGGACTTACTCCTGAAGGCGATACTATTGTGATTGCAGTGGTAGATGATGGCGTAGATTTAGACCATGAAGATTTACAAGCTAATCTCTGGAAAAATCATAAGGAAATACCCAACAACGGAATAGATGATGATAATAATGGATTTATCGATGACTTTCATGGCTGGAATATTGATACCAATTCAGATGCTGTAGATAATACTGCACAAGTCAGTTTGAGTCATGGAACAGAAGTAGCAGGAGTTATCGGCGCTGTGGGCAATAACAACATTGGTTTGACAGGGGTAAATTGGCAGGTCAAATTAATGATTATCAGTCCGTATGGATCTACTAATGCAGATGAGGCTTCGGCAATAGAGGGATATAGTTACGTACTATCCATGCGAAAGAAATACAATGAAACTAATGGCGCAGAAGGTGCATTTGTAGTGGCCACTAATTCTTCTTGGGGTACGGATAATCAAATGGAGAGTGATGCCCCTTTATGGTGTGAATTTTACAATTTAATGGGGGAAGAAGGTATCATCAATACAGTAGCTACCGTCAACGAAAATATCAATATTGATACAGAAGGAGATTTACCTACGACCTGCAGCAGTCCGTACCTAATAGGTGTGACCAATACTACTAATCGAGATCAAAGAGCAATTGCGGGGTATGGTCCTGTCTCTGTGGATATTGCCGCACCTGCTGAGAATATTCCTATCATTACGCAAGACAGTAAATACCGTTACCAAAATTTTAATCAAAACGGAAGTGGCACTTCTTATGCCGCACCACAAGTAGCAGGTGTAATCGGTTTAATGTATGCTTCGCCTTGTACGAATTTCAGTCGGATTGCAAAACAAAATCCAGCTAGAACAGCATTATTAGCGAAGGAATATATTTTTAGAGGTGTGGAAGTGCAGGAAAATCTTGTAGGCTTAACCGTGACTGGCGGTCGGTTAAATGCCAATAACAGTTTAGAATTATTAATGGCTGATTGTGGCAGCTGTCCAACTCCTGTTAGCATAGACTTAAGTTCTACTTCGTCTAATACTTTAAGTGTCGACTGGGTAATTGATAATTCCATTAATACAACCCTCAGGTATCGAATGAATGGACAAGGTTCTTGGGTGACAATTTCTAATTTGCAACCCCCTTATGTTATTGACAATCTGGTAAGCTGTACAGATTACGAAATACAACTGGCGAGTCAGTGTGATGGAGAACCACTAAGCTTTACAAATTCTTCTTTTCAGACTACAGAAGGTTGTTGCAAAGCTCCCTCTAGCATTGAAATTACGGACATTACCACTTCCTCTGTAACCAGTTCCTGGAATACGATTATTGATGCAGGTACTTATGAAGTACAGTGGCAAAAAAAAGGTACTTCCAATTGGGAAAGCACTATAGTTACAGATACGTTCCATACTATAACAGGTCAAGAGATTTGTACTCAATATCTAGTCAGGGTTCGTCCAATTTGTACGAATAGAACGACCACTTTCTCGGATAGTTTTGGCTTTAAGACTAAAGGATGCGGTACTTGTACAGACGCAGCTTACTGTACATCTATTGGTGAGAATACAGACTTTGAATGGATTTCTAGTGTACAAATTAATGAATTAAATAATACTTCTTCTTCCGATGATGGGTATGGAGATTTTACAGATTTGAGTACCACACTCAACACATTTGAGACTTACAATATTACAATCGAAGCTGGATATAATTCAGGGGTGTTTGAAGAATTCTTTAAAGTATGGATCGACTATAATCAAGATGGGCAATTTGATAATAATACGGAATTAGCATTTAACTCAGGTGCTGCAATGATAAACGGTGCTGAAGGCCAAATAACTATTCCGGGCGATGCGGTTGCAGGTAATACAAGAATGAGAGTAGCGATGAAAGCTAGCCAATCAAGCACCACCCAATCCCCTACTGCTTGCGAAACAATTGACTTCGGAGAAGTAGAGGATTATTGTGTAAATATTATCACAGGAAGTTTTAACTGTATTCCACCAAGCATTACTAATTCTACTACTACGAATACAAGTATTCAGCTAAATCTAATAGATGTCGAATCAGCCAGTACCTATAAAGTGCGGTATCGACCAATAGGGAATTCCAACTGGCAAGAGCAAATATTCAACGCAGGAATGGCTGTTGAATTAAAAAATCTAACTGCCTGCATCACCTATGATATTCAAGTAGCTACTGTATGCGCAGATGGTAATACGAGTAGTTTCTCTACCTTAACGAACATAGCTACAACTTGTAATTGTAGCGCACCTACCAATATAACCGTAACACCAATAGATAGCACTGGATTTGAATTAAATTGGACTGGAATAGGCACTTCCTACGAAGTATTCTTGGGTGCCACAGACTTGAGTATTACCCGTAATTGGACTATCAATGACAGTCGTTTAGTAGTTAATAATTTGCCTCCTTGTAAAGATTTTGATGTAAATATTACTACTTTTTGTCAAGCAGAAAGAGGTGCATTTGTAGAAGAAAGAATTAGTTCTCCTTGTCCTACTAGTATTCATACATTGCCTATAGAAATAAGCCATTTACGGATTGCTCCGAATCCTTTTACAGCAGCACTAAATTTACAACTAGAGTTGCAGAATGCGACACTACTACAAGTTACTTTACATCAAATGAATGGACAGGAAGTATGGAAGAATAATATGGGCTTATTAGCGGCAGGGCAACAAAATCTGGACTTGAATATTCCAGACTTGGTTGGTGGAATTTATTTACTAAAAA
Source organism: uncultured Saprospiraceae bacterium (assembly GCA_937921525.1). GTDB lineage: Bacteria > Bacteroidota > Bacteroidia > Chitinophagales > Saprospiraceae > JAFMDF01. The sequence goes on along the minus strand of CAKZUM010000577.1, from coordinate 5,893 downwards.
TTTCTACTGAATCGGGGAATACTGTGCGGAAGGTGGTGAAGATACAATAGGTTAAAATGATGAAAAAAGTGGGCGACACGTTGAAAGTGTCGCTCACTTTTTTTATCATTTTAACCACCCAATCTAGCGATCTTCATTCGATAGGTTTCTAAATTATGCTTTTTCTTTTGACCAAACATAAAGAACCGATCTTCATCCAGTCGCTTACAAAAATAAGGTCGAATCAAGGCATTTTTCCCAAACAAGGAAGTGAGTCTTCGCTTAACAATTTTACCGCTACTATAACTAACTTTTGCAAGCATAGGAATAGACGAACGTACATCGGCAAGTTTTAATTTATATTTATTGTTGTATTCAAAATTGTCTTGATGATCGTTATAAAACAATAATAAATCCCTTTCTCTATCCACCACCTTAAAAGAAAAATATTTACTGGATCGTTCATCAAGCATTTGCATTTTAGGAATTCTTTTCATCCACATAAATTTTCCACGAGTATCCAATTTTATAACAAACATATCCAATAAGGTTTGTTCGGTATCAAAGGTGACTCTGTCAGATTTCTCTTTACTTTCTCTATTTTTCACACGTTCCCCAACCACATAGTAGGCGTTCCGCTTCGTGACTACTTCTCGAATTCTGGCGTTGTAAAAATAATTTCGACTAGTATTAAAAACTGGCTGTATTTCTCCCAAGGCAGCTATAAAATCTTCCTTTGACAACTCCTGTGTGGTCATCTTAATCGTTTTGTCCTCTGGATTCAGTAGAAAAAGACCAACACCAGAATAGGAAATTTTTCCTCCTTTTTTATATAAACCAACCCCTATCAGTTCTTCATTTTCATTGACTTTAAAAAAGATTTGATCGAAACGATGTTTTTTTACATCAATTTCAAAAATTTCAGGTGTTGTTTGTCTCTTCAAAAAAGCTAGGACAAATTTTAATCCATCTACCTCGGCAATTTGTTGATAGCTAAGTAATGGATTCGCATTATGTCTTTTTCCAATTAAGTACACATTACCTTCATTATCAATAAGGCTATTATCTATGAATAAGTTTTTATTTTCATAGGGTAGTAAATGATCATATTCTTTGATTATCTGAAATTGATCGTCAAAAACTACAACATTGATTTTACCCGTATCATCTGGCAAGGTATACGACCAAGAAGATACAACTAATTTATTTCCATCAGGGGAAGTCGCATAAAAGAAAGGTAATCTATTATTCGGCGGATTAAATACATCCTCCAACTTTTGCTTTTTGATTAAGCGTAAATCTGGTAAGCTATATTGGTAAGCATATAGTTCGTTTTTTCTTATATTCTCCTGATATACAGAGATAAATAGTAAAAATGTATTATGCCACTCTTGATACCCTTGAATACGCAGATCTCCTGAGGTAACAGGAATAACTAAATTCTGTCGATTGGTTAAGGTTCTAGTGAGGTCGAAGATTTGCAGTTCCACCTCGCTCGAATCCTTCCAAGCCATAGAATTAACCACTAAAAACCCATGCTCTTTAACACTCACTATATCATTAATTAGGTGGGCATTATCTATACTCACACCGCCTGCAGTTGTGATTTTTTGTAAGAATTGAGCAAATACTACGGATGGTAGCACCAAGAGAACAAAAGAAAGGAGTAGATTTTTATTCATATTGAAGCATATTGAGGAATGGTGAATATTTACAGAAACTAAAGGAAATAATATTCAATTAAATATACAACAAATATTTGTTACTTAAGTTTTTAATTTTTGCTTAACGCCTATTCTTAATAATATTCCTTAATAATATGTCTTCAACAAGAAAGCTATTTTAAGATTAGAGTGCCTCAAGAACACCAAATATCACTTGAAACAAATCCGATTCCTCACTACTAAAATAAGACGCTTTATTTTCAGAACTTTGAAGGATATAAGAAGGTGTCCTTGCCTCATCTCTATAGCAGGTAACACTAATTGGCTCTAATAAATTGTTGCCTGATATTTGCAAGTTTCTGTACTTAGGGATGCTATAAGTAGTTGGATCTATATCGTCCACAAAATTGCTACTAACAACATTTGTTATGCCAGATAAATAACTAGCAATAGCTGATGAATCTATAGCCACACCATCACTAGTCCATTGGTTATTTGCTTTAGCATACGTCCTTACAACTCCGTTTTCATTGGTTAGAGAAAGACCTCTAATGTCCTCTTTGACAATTGAAAGCAATTTCTTATTTCGATAAGAATCAAAACCTTGTCTTAGAGTCCTACTTAGAAACCCATCTATCGCATATACTTCATCCCCTCCATTAATCCTTACAAAAGATAATCCTTGACGAGTTTGTTGGTTAAAACTAAAGCGACCTACGACAAAATCTTCCAGCAATTGACTCCCTGCATAAATTTTGATGCTAGTTCCCTTTTCTTCATCTACCTCGTAATCGGACCATTTTTCTTTTTTCTTAGCTGCTACTCTCTTGGTTTTGATTAATTGGATATTCTTTAAGAAGGAATTAACAGCGCCCCTATCCGCTGGAACAGTTACTGTTCCTTTAGTGGCTATCCATTGGGAGGTAGTATTTCGTTGTAAGGTCATTTCAGATTCCTCTGAACTTTTCGGATCAATTTTAATAATTGTTACCTGGGAAGTATCAATGGCTATTAGATCTGTTTTAAAACTATGTGAGGTATCTTTGGTAGTATATTTAGTGAGTCCCCATATTCCAAATAATACTACAAAAACTAGAGTCAATTTTCTATTATTCATGACTAGTGATCAAAATTGAATTTGGTTTTAAATAGAAAAGCGCATAGAGATAGGTTTGGTTTAATATATATTTTAGTTAGGAAACCTTCATTTCCATTAACTACTAATTTCGATCCAGTATTTGACCACTCAACGATTCCACCAAAATTTTATAGGACTAGGAAGGGGTAATATGTTCTTTTAACACTATCGCTATCCCTCTCGCTCTGACATCCAATCTTGTAATTCTTGAAAAGTATGTACGACTGCAGCTTGTTCGGTTTCCTCCATTATCCCATCACTATTACATTTTTTTTGGAAAACTTCTAATGGAGTCAGATCATCCAGATTAACCATTTCTGTCAATTCCTCTAAAGCATGGTGCTGTCTCTTGGTTCGTATTTTTAGGATATTCAACCAGAAGTCTTTAGAAAAATCTCGCAATTCACTATCTATATTAGGAATCGTTTCTTCCATCTCTACTTGTATTTCCACCCAAGGGATAAGAGTTCCTTTTCGATCTTCATTTATTTTTTCTAATCGCTCTTTTACTTTTTCGATGGTCCCTTGTATGGAAATCAAAGATCTGAACCGTGGAATTTTAACTTCCTCAATTTCTTGAAGTTGGTTCTTTTTAAATTCAACGATATAGACGGATTTCTTATCTTGAATTTCTCCAAAGCTCAATGGAATAATAGAACCCGAATAACGAATATGGTTTTGTTTATTCACTAATTGTGCTCGATGCAAATGCCCTAAAGCCACATAGTCAAATACCTTAGGGAATTGATCTCCTTCAATATTTTCAATATCTCCAATATAAATTTTTGCTTGATCTGGTGAAGCGGATGCGCCTTTGGCATGAAGATGGCCCATGGCAAGGATCGGGATTTTTTGATCGGTATAGGGCTTGGCTAACTTCCCTATCTCTTCAAAGTGATGTACAATGCCTTCCCGCATGCGTGCCTCTCGCTCACTCCCAGATTCCCCGGCCACACTAAATCGTATATCTCGATCTCGTAAAAATGGTACTGCCCCGATTACTAGTTCCTCAACTCCTTTCTCATTTTTTAAAACTATGATTTCGTCCTGTAAATCTTTTGTTACTGCTCCTACTATATGTACGTTTAAAATTTCCAATAACTCTTTAGGGGCATTCAGCATGGAGGGAGAATCGTGATTTCCACCTATAATCACTACGTGTCTACAAAAGGTACCTTGTAAACTGGTCAGAAATTTATAATATAATTGTCTCGCATAACTCGGTGGATTACCTATATCAAAAATATCCCCAGAGATTAATAACACCTCTATCTCTCGCTCGACAATAGTCGTTCGTATCCAATCTAATGCGCCTTGATGTTCTTCGATTCTATCTCTGGAAAGGAATTTTTGCCCTAGATGCCAATCGGCGGTGTGTAATATTTTCATTGGGCTAACTTACGGTTTTTTTCCGTAACACGGAATTTATTCCGTCCGTAACACGGAATTTATTCCGTCCGTAGCACGGAATTTATTCCGTAATAGCAACACAGAATAAATTCTGTGGTACGGAATTACGGAATAAATTCCGTGTTACTGGAAGTCGGCACCTGTAGATTCAAATACATCTGCCCCTCCTACGGTGTGCAAAAAGCGAAAGACATCCGTTTTTTTATCATTATTAAAATTACCGACAAACCATTTTTCTCCAACTAATTTAGCCATAGTCCATTTCTTTGGAGATTCAAATTTTTCACCAGTAGATAAAATTACTTCTGCGCCTTTTGAGGAGGTATAATGTCTCAGTAAATCATCCTTGCCATCTCCGTTGTAGTCCCCGACATACCAACCCATTCCTTTATCTACCGTCATCGTCCATCGCTTGGGTTTAGCAAAACCTTCGCCTGTAGAAAGACAAATTTCTGCCCCTCCAGAACTGGTAGCATAACGTAATAAATCATCTTTGCCATCTCCATTAAAGTCGCCAATATACCAGCCTCTATTTCTATCTGGTATTTGTGTCCATATTACTGGAGATTCAAATTTTTCTCCAGAGGACAATAGTACTTCTGCCCCCCCTTTGGCTGTAATATATCTCAACAAATCATCTTTACCATCTCCATTGAAATCGCCAATATACCAGCCCTTTTTATTATCGGACAGATTGGTCCATTCTTTTGGTGCTTGAAAATGATTGCCAGAAGATAATAGGACTTCTACCCCATCAGTGCCATTTTTATAACGTAATAAATCCTTTTTGTTGTCTCCATTAAAATCACCACTTAGCCAACCTAGTTCGTGGTTAAATTCTTGTGTCCACATAGTCGGTTCTTGAAACTGTTTTCCATCAGAGAGCATGATTTCTGCGCCGCCATAAGAGGTGATATGCCTTAGTAAATCTTCTTTACCGTCCCCATTAAAATCGCCGATCACAAAACCTTTATCTCTATCACCAGAAGCAGTCCACCGATTATTACTAAGTGGTGCTTCGCAATTAGTTGTCACCTTAAAATCGGCAATATCTGTCCACAAAAGCCAGCCATCCATTTTCACTTTGACTTTGACCTCATAAGTGGCACTCGGTTTTAAATTTTCTATTAAATAATCAACAGAAACAGAGCGGTAGGTATTACTCCAAGAATAGAATTCTATATGATTTTCATCATCTTTCCATTCTATATGAAATTTCGCTGGGATAGATGGGCATTTGGTACATTCTCCAATGATATTAATAGAATTGCAAGCAGCATAATTGGAGGAAAAGTTACAACAACTTTTGTATTGACCGAAGGAGAGTGTCGTGATTGACAACCATACGATCAAACAGAAAAATCTTTTCATCAAAATCTGAGTTTTCGTTAGATAATTAATCACTGTAAGAATTTACAGCTCTAAAAATATATACTTAGATTGGTACTAATAAGGTTGGTTATGGGTAAGATGTGGTCTCCGCACAAATATAACGACTACTTCCATTTATATCTAGTTGTATAATGTTATTTTTTGTTAATTTTTTCTAAATACTTATGTGTATAGGACTAATGTCAGGCGGGCGAGGAAGCAAGAACAGAGAGTAGAGATAGGTACCGTTTAAAAATGAGGAAGTTTCATAGTTTACAAACGAAATCTATCTCTATTCTCTCCTCTCTGTTTTAATTCAAGTTGAAGTTGA
>CAKZUM010000576.1 GCA_937921525.1 uncultured Saprospiraceae bacterium | reverse complement strand
CGCGTGGCTTAAGGGAAAAGGGGGCTTTGGATATGCAGATGGCGATGATAACACGATTATACCCAAAACACCTTCGCTATACCTACGACATACGTTTTCGATCATTGACTTGGAAGCCATTGAGATGCTTATTTTACAAGCAGATTATGATGATGGCTATGTAGCTTATTTAAATGGGGTAGAAATTGCTAGGGCTAATATAATCGGTAGCCCGCCGAGATTTGATACGAATACCATTACCGATCATGAAGCTACCTTGTTTTCAGGTGGACAAGTCGAATCTGTTACCTTATCAGCAGCACTTCAAGATGCCGCATTGAGGGAAGGGGAGAATGTATTGGCCATACAGGTTCATAATAGAAATGGATTGTCTTCTTCGGATATGACTTCCAATTTTTTCCTGACGGTAGGTATTAACAATAGCACTCAATTTTATAGGGACACACCTGATTGGTTTTTTTCGCCCAACTTTACGACACACCTACCTATTCTTAGAATTACTACTCCAAATAATATCAATGCTGAGGAAAGGGTAGAGGGTACTTTAGAGATAATCCATTCATCCAATGGAGTTAATGATTCAACTGGAGAAGCTAATGAATATGAAGGACCTATTTCTATCAAACATAGAGGAGAATCCTCTCTCTCGTTTCCTAAAAAAGGCTATTCTTTTGAAACGAAAGATGAGGCAGGTGCGGATAGAGATACTAGTCTTTTAAATTTTCCAGCTGAGGAGGACTGGATTCTACATGGACCTTATTCTGACAAGTCCTTAATGCGGAATGTCTTAACGATGGAGTTGGCAAGACGAATGGGGCAGTATGCTAGTAGAACAGAATATTGTGAATTATTTGTCAATGGCGATTACCAAGGTATTTATGTGTTGATGGAGCAGATTAAACGAGATAAAGGACGGGTAGATATTGCCAAATTGAGAGCGGAAGATATTGCAGGAGATGAGTTGACTGGAGGATATATTTACAGAGTAGATAAAGGGGAAGCTGACTGGTTGTCTAATTTCACAGCTGTAAATAATGCTAACTCTAATTCCAACTTAAGGTACCAATTAGTTTACCCTGATATTGACAGGGTGCAACCCGAACAATTTGACTATATCAAAACACATGTTGATAGCTTTGAAAGAGCGATGCGATTACCTTCGCTCAGTTACGGAGGAAAGTCTATGGAAGATTATATAGATTTAAAATCTTTTGCAGAGGCCCACTTGTTGAATGAATTAGGGAGAAATGTAGATGGCTATCGTCTGAGTAGTTATTTTCATAAAAAGAAAGATAGTCAGGGCGGAAAAATACACGCGGGACCTGTGTGGGATTTTAACCTAGCTTTTCGCAATGCAGATTATTGTTTTGGAGAGCAAACCACAGGGCTTATTTTTGATGTGCTATGCGATAGTGATTTTCCATTTTGGTGGGACGTTTTGTTAAATAATGATTCTTTTAATGATTTGACTAAATGTCGATGGGATGATTTACGATCAGGCCCTTTTCATCAAGATTCTATATTTACTTTTATTGATGAGCAGGCATTGTATTTGGAACCTGCGGTGCAACGTAATTTTCAAAAATGGAACATTTTAGGAAACTATGTCTGGCCTAATCCTAGTCCTTTAGCGAATACTTATCAAGAAGAAATTAATTTGTTGAAAGATTGGATCAGTCAACGTTTGCAATGGATGGACATTAGATTAGAGGGAGTATGTCAAACAGTTTCCACTACTCAAGAAGTTATCACTACTCTATTTACTATTGCTCCAAATCCTTCAGATGAGTTTATTCAGATTACATTTGATTCGCCTACTTTATTTCAAAAAGGAAACTTGTATTTAATGAATATTTTAGGACAGCCTATAAAAAATATTCCAATAGCAGATAAAATAGATCTGTCACTTAGAGAATATTCTACTGGACTTTATTTAATAGGTTTAGAATTAGAAGGGCAATTTCTTTATAAAAAATTAATCATTAGTCGATAGGTACGAAGTCTTTTGTCCAGCAACTTCCCGTTGCTGGACAAATTATGATAGTCATCTGAAACGAAGTGGATTGATCCATTCTAGTACAATCAAAATTGATTGTACGAATAGATGAAGTAATCTACTCTTCCAGAATCACCACCTTTTTGGTCAATAGTTCTTTTTCTGTTTTCAACACAAAATAATGTAGTCCTTTGAGTGATGTCTTTGTCATAAAATCAACACTAGTTAGCCCTTTTGGATATAATACCTGATCGACAATTGTTTCCATGAGTTGTCCATTCATACTATAAACTGATAGACTAACTTTAGAAGCTGCTGGTATATTAATAGTAACTATTGTGTTTCTATAAAATGGATTTGGAGATACTTGCATATTTAATTGACCTTCATTTGTTTGTGGATTTTTTGCCGTTCTAAGAAGCGCTGGTTTTTCCGTATTAGTAAAAGGAGTGTTGCAATCATCAATAATCTGGGCAAAAAAATCAGCTCCAGCAGATACGGAAAAACCTGGTTGTAAATTTATGGATTGACCCGCTATGAAATGCACATCCGTATTTGCATTGACTGTGACTGTTTGTGTAGTATTAATAGTTTCACTAGCCGTATAAACTTCTGAAGGAATTGCTTCGTTTGTAAAAGTCACATTATCCGCATCATAATTTGCCCCTTCATCAATTTGCCCATTTCCATCATTGTCTTTATTGTCGCATAGTTCCATTGCGCCAGGGTAACGAGTTTTATCGGTATCATCAAAATCTTGATTGTCAGCTACGTAGCCTGCTGGAATATTCACACAATCCATTTGAGTAATAGCATTATTGGGATCACCAAAACCATCACCATCTACATCCGCATAAAAAGTACACTCCGAAGGTGGATCAATACCTACACAAGCGTAAGCCTGAACTTCTGCTAAACTCAACGACTCCCGTCCAGCTAATTGTACCCTTAAATACCGCCCATTGGTATTTGGTTGAAAAGTGATTTTTTCAGCTGGTGCATTTGCTGTTAGTATGGACCAAACGCCTGTTTGTTCTGCGGTAATTGTTGGGTCAGTGCTAGTAAAAGGCGCGTCGGATAGAAAGACATAAAAGTTATCTAGTCTATCTTGACAACAATCTGTTCGATTCCAAATGACGATGCTGTCTAAAGTGTG
>CAKZUM010000575.1 GCA_937921525.1 uncultured Saprospiraceae bacterium | reverse complement strand
AGTATCCAACTACCTCCTAGCCTAGCTACAGCGATTGAAGAGAAATTAGAAGCAGAACAGCAAGCCCAAAGAATGGAATTTGTGCTACAAGAAGAACAAAGAGAAGCAGAGCGAAAAATAATCGAAGCAAAAGGTATAAGCGATGCGCAGCAGATTATTTCTAAGGGCTTAGATCAAAAGATTTTACAGTTCAAATCAATCGAGGCATTTTTAGAATTAGCTAAGTCTCCGAATACGAAAGTTATTATTTCTGATGGAGATATGCCAATGATTATGGACAGTCAAGAGGCACAAAATGTGTCCGCTAAGAATGTGAATCAGCGAACCGTGTATGATCAGTAGTCTGAAAATATAGTTCTATAATTTGAGTCTTAGCATTAATTTATGAGAATTTAGAGGGGAAGCTTAATCTCTTTCCATAAGCTTCCCCTCTAACTATAAACACCCAATATTATGAAAAAGTCTCTTAATTTAGTATTCCTCATATGTTTATTTTTGAATGTTGCTACCGTAGGTCAAAACGCACAAAGAAGCCAGTTAATAGCTATGGAGAATCGTAATATGCCAAGTAGTCAATTTGTAAATTTTTCAAATACAGAAGGAGCTCGTTTTGATAAGAAAGTGAAGACATTTACAACAGCAACAGATAAAGGACTTGCTAATAGGAAGTCCTACAAGTTTCAAGATTTTCCTTCTCTACTGGATAAAAAATCTTCACTAGAGCGCGCTATCTCGTTAAAAGAAATTCCACAAAATAGATTAGGGTCTATATACACTATTGATGGTCGGAATGATGAACCAAATAATATAGATTTGAGAATCACCACTCCACTTCAATTCACGATAGATAGAAAGTACACGTCTTTCGGACCAGTCTATCAATTTTAGTATGTTGTAGACTCGCTTCATAAGGAAAAAGTCTAATTTTTATTTTATTAATTCGCGCTAATAAAAAAATTATGAGAATCAAACTATTGATTTCAATAATATTATTTTTCTGTAGTAGTTGGCACAATGTGGTATCAGCAAATAATGCACTAGCATCGGAAAATTTGTTGACCATTTTCGATCAGTTGCAACAAGAAAAAGTAGAAGAAGTTATTATTTCATTACCTATTGATTCCTTGATTTTAAACAAAAACACGACCAAATCTTTCAAAGGAACATTCACCTATTGGGATCAGAATGGTAAAGAATATAATAAAATAGTTAAGGTTAAGACTAGAGGTAAGTCAAGGCGAATACATTGTGAATTTCCACCATTACGTTTATCTTTTTCCAAAGAAGATTTACAATATCATGGACTAAAACCCAAGCATCGTTCTTTAAAATTGGTAACTCATTGTAACTTTTTAGAAAGTGCTAATGATAACATTTTAAAGGAATATCTTGCATATAAAATATACAATGAAATAACGGAGAATAGTTTGCAGGTTCAATTACTTAAAATAAAGTACATAGATAGTGATACTAACAAAGAGTTAGTATACTATGGTTTTTTATTGGAAGATATTGATGCCTTGGCAGAACGAATAGGCGGTTCAGAGTTAAATACTTATGGAAGAATGTTGTCCGACTTTGAACCAAACAACACAGATAAATTTACCTTATTCCAATTTATGATTGGAAACGATGATTGGTATGTTCCTCAAAGAAGAAATCTCAGATATATCCATCTTGAAAATCAACAAGATTTATTAATTCCATACGACTTTGATATGACGGGATTAGTTGCCGTAGAGTATGCAAGACCTAATGTGAGTTTAGGCTTAAGAAGTATTACTCAAAGGTTGTTTATGGGAGACTTTGTGAATTCTTCAAGAAGAAATAAAACAATCAAATATTTTCAATCCAAACGAAAAGATATAATTCAACTTGTCAATGATTGTAAGTTATTGAGTGAATCCGAACAAAGATACGTGAAAGACTACCTGCTTTCTTTTTATGAAATCATTGGAGATCCTTTCTTAAGAGCTAGGGCTTTCCCCACTGGAAAACGGCAACCTAAAATGACAGCATTAGACGGCACGATGAAAATAATGTAAGCGTATGTTCTTATTAGAAATTATTAAAAAAATTTGAAGATTATGAAAAAGATGAAATTTGTTTTTGTTTTGTTGGGGGCGGTCATTGGATTACAAATACAAGGTACTGCCCAGATAATTAGAACTAATTTAGTTAATAATTCTAATACGGAAATATACAGAGAGCCTATCCAGCGTTTTCTGGTAAAGGCGGACAATTTGTTTCGTCAGGGAGATTATCTAGAAGCATTAAATCAGCTAGATTTGGCAGTACAAGCTGCCCCTCAAAATCCAGAAACATATTTACATCGAGCCATGATGCGTTACAGGCTAGGAATGAAAACTGAAGCCGACCAAGACATTGAGTTTGTTACTAGATTAAATCCTGTTGCCACCGATTTATTCGGCATCAACGGTCCAAAAGCACAGTTAGACCTATTAGCGTTTTATCCTGAGGATATGTATTTAGAACTGGACTGGACCGACTTAATGAGTAATTATGAGGCTATTATATTTGACTGGTATAACAATAAGACGACACGAGATGAGGATATTAAGTCTCATAAAGCGATCACTCATTTATCTAATGTTTTGGATGCGATCACACAAAAAGAATGGATTTTAGCCGAGAAAGAATTAATGTTTCTTGGATCAGTTGCAGATGAAAACTCTATCATATTTGACTTAAGGGGCATCATTGCGAACGGCAAAGGTGATCCAGTAAAAGCCGCTAACTATTTTAGAAAAGCTATCCAAGCAGATCCAAACAATGCGTTAGCTTGGTCTAATCTGAGTTCGACTCAACTTCAAAATGAATCCTTAGAAATAGCACTCGAATCCGTTAGCAAAGCCATAAAATTGTTTCCTACATTAAGTACTGCTTACTTTAACCGAGCTTTAATATACAAAGAATTAGGTGATTTGGATGCAGCACTAGCGGACTATTCATCTGCTATTGCAATAGAAGACTTCTACCCCTTATCTGCTTTATTTAATAGAGCTTTGACTTTCAAAAAGTTAGGAAAATTAACAGCAGCTATAAACGATCTAGACTACTTAATTCAACTTGCACCTAGAGAAGCAATGCCCTATAAGGTGAGAGGAAATATTCAGTTGCTATCTGGAAATTATGATCTAGCAATCAATGATTTTACTACAGCCATTTTAAAAGATAGTGACTTGGCGGAAGCTTACTTCAATAGAGGAATAGCTTACTTATTAAACTATAATGTACTTCCCGCTTGTGTAGATTTTGAAAAAAGTGCTGACAAGGGCTATGAGCGAGGGACGGAAAAACAAGTCTATTTCTGTAGTAATTAGTCTTGGTTCTGAATGGAGAATTCTGAATGGAGAATGGAGAATGCTTATAACATGTTGACGATCAAGACTCAATTTTCGCTATACTAGGGCAAACGAAAAGTCAAAATCGTAATATGTAATTCATTGGAAAATGTTTGGGTCGATGGTTGAAGTTTGTAACTTTCTTCCACTAATACATATTATAAAAACGACTTTTCGTTCGCCCGATTCACTATACAAAAAAAGTGTACACTACTGGACATTTTTAGAATAGAGAGCAGACCAGCCCGACTGCCGTCTGGCGGGCGGGGAAGCGAGAACAGAGATAGATTTCGTCATTTTTTAAACGAAATCTGTCTCTACTCTCTATTCTCTGCTCTTTAAAATCTGCTTCATTTTTAAAATACTACTTAAACCCTTTTTATAATGAAAAAATTAAGCATCTTCTTGAGTTTCTTTTTCCTTATAGGAACTTCTCTAGTAGGAAACGAAAACCCAGTTTTCGTGATGAAGAAAGAAGGAGAAAACAAAATAGCAACCCTCATGTATCAGACAGTAGACGGCCCTGTCAAGTTATTCTACGAACCCGCTGATGTTATAGTTTTTGAAGATAGAAGTACGACTATTACCACACTAGAAGCAAATCTGTTTTATATTGGAACAAGTAACGAAGTAGAACAAATAAACTCAGGAAATTACAAACGTATGGTGAAGAAATATTTGCCCAACGCTCATGAGCTGCATAAGCGATTAGGCAAGAGAGGTTTTCGATTTGAAAACCTACCCTCCATGATTCTTTACTATAACAAGAATATATTGGAAAAAAATCAACCCATAACGAAAACAGAAATAGAAAAATTGTTAGTAAATTAAATTAATCTACAACATACACTTAGCGCACTTTCAAGAGGTAAGCCTATTTGATTATCGGCTTACCTTTTTTAATAGTATGCAATTTCCTATTAAGGGGCTAGGGAAAAAATAACCTACCCCCTAACAAAAAACATATAATGAACCCACATACGACAAATATTTCTAATGTTCTAGTCATCGGTAGTGGTGGATCTGGACTACGCGCCGCAATAGAAGCCAAAAAAGCTGGTGTAGAGGTAACGGTGATTGGTAAACGACAAAAAGAAGATGTCCATACCGTTTTGGCTGCTGGTGGTATTAACGCTGCCTTAGGAAATGTAGACGAACAAGATTCTTGGCAACAACATTATGCAGATACCATGATCGAAGGATATGGACTATCAGAACCCAGAATGGTAGAATTAATGGCGAGAGAAAGTCCAGAGTTAGTTAAAGAGATCGACGAGTGGGGAGCCAATTTTGCAAAATTAAAAAATGGAAAACTAGACCAGCGATTTTTTGGAGCCCATACCTATCGCCGTACCTGTTACTCTGGTGACTACACAGGTAGGTCTATCTTATTTGCACTAATAAAAAAAGCAGAGTCATTACAAATACCAATACATGACTCGCAATATGTCACGGAATTATTAGTACATGAAGATATTTGTTTTGGTGCTATGACCTTTAATATTAAGAATGGAGAACGGACGGTATTTTTAGCGGATTCCGTTATACTGTGTGCAGGTGGGCATACAAGGATTTGGCGAAAAAGTTCGTCCAGAAGAAATGAAAATACAGGTGATGGTTATTATTTGGGGCTAAAGGCTGGATGTACCTTGACAGATATGGAATTGGTTCAGTTTCATCCGACAGGAATGGTAATTCCTGAAGAAATGGCAGGTGCTTTAGTTACAGAAGCCGTAAGAGGAGAAGGAGGGTATTTGATCAACGGAAGTGGAGAAAGATTTATGAATAAATACGATCCTGATCGCATGGAATTGTCAACACGAGATCGTGTTGCAATGGCTAATTATACAGAGATCATGGAGGGTCGCTCTACAAAAAATGGAGGTGTCTATTTGGATATTAGTCATAAATCAAAAGACCTTATTATTAAAAAACTACCTAGAATGTATCGGCAATTTCTAGATGTATTGATGATAGATATTTCTAAAGAACCAATGGAAGTTGCCCCGACTGCACATTATTCTATGGGAGGTATCATGGTTCATCCAGACGACCATTTTACAGGTATTGAAGGTTTGTATGCTGCTGGAGAAGTAACTGGGGGGCTGCATGGTGCAAATAGGCTCGGAGGAAATTCCCTTGCCGAAATATTAATTTTCGGGAAACGAGCAGGTTCCGCTGCTGCGGAAAGATCCATGAATATGGACGTTTCTTATCGGTCAAGAAAAGCAATTCAAAACGCTCATGATAAAATAGATTCATTTTTAAAAGTTGGCGAAGAAGTGGCACGTCCGCTACAACGAGAACTTAGAAATATTATGTGGAATAATTGTGGAGTAGTGAGAGACGAAGAAAAGTTAGTAAATGGTTTATCTAAAATTAATGACCTTGAAATGGCTGCAAAGAATTTAGATGTCAGACCAGATTCTGAGGGGTTTGAAGATTTAATGCTAGCTTTTGATCTTGACGGGTCGCTTTTATCAGCAAGAGCAACTATACTGGGTGCAATAGAAAGAAAAGAAAGTAGAGGTTCGCACCAAAGAACTGACTTCCCTGAATTAGATGATAAGTTCAAAGTAAATTTCATTTCTAAGCTAAATACCAGCAATCAGCTCGAAATCTTTAAAAAAGAATTAGAACCAATTAGCCCAGAACTGAGAGATATTATCGAAACCACAGATAACATCAAAGACTTTAAAGGTAAACTACTAGAATAGAATAAATATACTGTCATTTGAACAAAAATAGGCTATATCCGTTTTGCAAAAAAATGTTCACTTAAAAACGGAATACCTATGTCTACGATTGATTTTTTCACTCGCTTTAATCAAATGAACCATGTTCTGAATAACTTCGCCTACAACTTGACAAAAAATTTGGACGAGGCAAAAGACTTGTATCAAGAAACAGCTTTTCGAGCCATAAAGAACAAAGAAAAATTCAAAGTTGGTACGAACTTTAAAGCGTGGATTTTCACGATCATGAAAAATATTTTCATTAATGATTATCGTAAAAAAAAGAAGAGAAATACTATTCTAGATTCAACCGATAATGATTTCTATATCGATTCTAATAAAAATATAGTATCGAATAAGGCAGAATCCAACATAATGATGGAGGAACTAAAAGCAATGGTTAATGATCTAGATGTTACCCTAAAAGTTCCTTTTATAATGTATTTCAATGGATATAAGTATCAAGAGATTGCAGACTATTTAGAGCTCCCACTAGGTACTATTAAGAGTAGAATATTCTTCGCCAGAAAGGAATTAAAAGTATTGGTTAATAAAAGGTATAGTAATAATTTTTCCCTATCTTAGACCTTTTGTTATGCTTAATTAAACAAATGCCAGTAGTACTAATAATAGGTGGAGGTGTAGCAGGGCTTACTGCCGCACATCAACTACACCGAAAAGGAATAGACTTTTTATTACTTGAAGCAAGTGATCGAGTCGGTGGAAGAATAAAAACAGATCTCATAGATGGCTTTCGTTTGGATCGTGGTTTTCAAGTTTTTTTGACTGCTTATCCAGAAGCACAGCGATTTTTAGACTATCAGAAATTAGACTTAAAAAAGTTCGCCCCAGGTGCACTACTTTTATATCCAGATGGAAAAAAAGATAGAATAGGAGATCCATTAAGAGATATATCTAGTTTACTCCCAACAGTATTTTCTGATGCAGGCAGTATAATGGATAAACTTCAAATTCTAAAATTAAAAAACAGGTTATCCAAACTATCTATAGAGGAAATATTTCAACAACAATCTAAAGATACTCAGTCTACACTTGCAGAAGAATACGGATTTAGTCAGAAAATGATCTCAAGGTTTTTCACTCCTTTCTTTTCTGGTATTTTTTTAGAAAAAGAATTGTCTACCAGTCGTAGCATGTTCGACTTTGTATTTAAAATGTTTGGAGAAGGGTACGCATCCGTACCTAACCTTGGAATGGAAGCTATACCCAAACAATTAGCAGCTGGACTTCCACAAGATTCTATACAATTGGAGGCAAAGGTGGATAAAATTGAAGGTCAAAAGGTATACCTATCAGACGGGTCTTCCTATACTGCACCCCACATTATTGTTGCCACAGAAGCTACTGGTTTAATCAGTAAAATAACAAAAGTAAAGGATACTCATCAAAGTACTACACAACTTCATTACATCGCTGATGAACCTCCTATCTCCGAACCTTTAATAGCCCTCAATACTAATAAAACTCATTTATTTAATAATATATGTACCATTAGTCAGGTTGCTGCTGGATATGCACCTGCTGATAAACATTTAATCTCTGTCTCTATTGTAGGCACAACTGGTTATTCAAATGGGGAGCTAGATAAGGTTGTTCGTAAAGAATTAAAAACTTGGTTTGGTGGGATAACAGAAGAATGGCAACATTTACAGACAAAGAAAATAAGCTATGCACTTCCCAATCAAGAATCAGTTTTTCATAAATTACCTGACAAGCAAATAAAAATTAGAAAAGGCTTATATGTTTGTGGCGACTTTCTCTTGAATGGTTCCATTAACGCAGCTATGCGTACTGGACGAAAAGCTGGAGATCTTGTGATCCAAAATCTAATGTAAGTAACTATGAAATAATATCCCCTTTAATTGAACAATTCCTATACTGAACCTTTTTAGAGGGGTATCCAAATTTCCTTTCATTAATTGACTATATTTTGGTTATGAAAAATTTATTCACAAGAAGGTGGAAGAAAGACGAAAAAGTTCTGTTAATAGCTATTTTAATCTTTTTATTAGCTATTAGTTCCTGGGCTTTACTTTTGATGTGAGAGTGTATAAATTTTAAAATTCTGTCAATATTCTAAATTGTATTTAATGTTTAAAATAGTAAAAATCTCAATTCTTATTCTAGTAGCCTTAACATTCTACGCTTGCGATCAACAAAAATCAGAGAACATTTCAAGCTCAAGCCCAACCGAAAATTCAAAGCCAGCTAAAACAAAGCCTGTCAAAGAGGTCTTAACTAAGGAACAACAAGATGCTTTGACAGCAGATGATGTCATCAAGACCCTACAAGAAGGCAATACTAGATTTCTCAATAATGACCTTACGGAAAGAGATCACTCCGCCCAAGTACGAAAGAGCACACTAGCTCAATATCCTAAAGCAATTGTATTATCTTGTGTAGATAGTAGAGTTCCTGTCGAGGATGTTTTTGATAGAGGAATTGGAGATTTATTTGTCGCAAGAGTGGCGGGTAACTTTGTCAATGAAGATATTTTAGGTAGCATGGAGTTTGCTTGTAAGGTTTCTGGGTCTAAGCTCATTGTAATAATGGGACATGAACATTGCGGAGCAGTAAAAGCAGCAATTGACGATGTGAAGTTGGGGAATATTACGCCTATGTTACAAAAAATCAAGCCTGCCGTAGACCTTGTAAAATACGATGGTCAAAGAAATTCAAAAAATCAAGAATTTGTGCATATGGTATCAGAAAGTAATGTCCGTAATACGATTAAACAAGTTAGACTGAAGAGTCCTATTCTTAAAGAAATGGAGGAAAATGGAGAAATTAAAATAGTTGGCGCTCTTTATGACATGGACAATGGCCAGGTGGATTTTATTGATTAAATAGAGTGTAAGGAACGACGCACAAATAACTTTTACATTTAAAATGGTCTTTTTTCCTTTATACTGCCCTGAAAAAATGTTCATTTATACCAGATAAAATCTCATTTTTTCAAGTTGTCTAAAGCAAAAAATCTTCATTTTAAATCGT
>CAKZUM010000574.1 GCA_937921525.1 uncultured Saprospiraceae bacterium | reverse complement strand
CTTAAACAACTTCAAAGCTTCCTGCCCAAATTTTCACCTTATTTTTTATTTTTAGCAATAGCGACCCTCATCGTTTTTAAAAGCCCCATCCTATCATTTCCCAAATGTTCACAACCATCAACATATAAGCAGGTGCCACTAATATAAGAAGACATTGGGCCTGCATAAAACATCACTGCATTAGAAATGTCTTCTACTGAACCGAATCGGCCCATTAGATTTGCCTTGCGCCCTTCTTCAAATTGTTGTTGAATTTCTGGAGCATAAGTGTCGAGTCCTGAAGATTCGATAGTGCCGGGTGCGATGGCATTAACTCTGACGCCGAAGCTGGCCCATTCTTGTGCCAAAGTTTTAGTTAAATTTTCTACCCCTGCTCGGGCTGCACCCGTATGTGCCATACCAGGGAAGCCTCGATATACATTGGCGGTAATATTTACAATCACGCCACTTTTTTGTTGTGAAAAGAAAGACTTAAACATTTCCAAAGTCACATAGAAAGTGCCATTCAAATTGTTATTAATGACGGCCGACCAACCTTTTTCACTAATCATTTCCGCTGGCGAAGGGAACTGCCCACCAGCATTATTGACGAGTATATCTAACCTTCCAAAAACGCTATTTATTTGTTCGGCTAGTAATTGTATAGTTTCTGGTTTTCGAATATCACAAGGATAAGATGCACACTCTCCAAAAGCAGATAATTCTTCTGCTGCTGTTTTCAATAAATCTTCTTTTCTAGAGCAAATCATCACTTTTGCACCTAGTTCTAAAAATTGTTTAGCAATACCATATCCTATACCACTACGTCCACCTGTTACTAATACTACTTGGTCTTTGAATAAGTTGGGTTGATACATTTTTTTGTTTTGAAGTGCTTGTTTTCGTATTGGCTGTCGCCAAAAAATGAATTGAACGTGGAGGTACTGAGAAGCTGTGATTTTTTCGCAGAAAAAATCTAAAACGCTGCATCTCCGTGTCTCTGCGTTTAATCCTTTAAATTGGCGCTAGCCAAGATTGAATAGTTAGACTAAGAATTTCCACATTAATTTGTCTCCTCTTTCCCATCTCGTCTGATCTTGACAGGTGGTTTATCGCTTAGTTTTAAAGTATTTAATTCCGTTAGTAAATCATCTTTTTGAACTGCTTGTACGCCTTCCATTTGTGCATCCATTAATATCATATCTGCTCCTTTTTCGCCGATCATAATGGTGGGTGCATTTGTATTGCCAGAAACGATAGTAGGCATAATAGAGGCATCAATAACTCGCAGTTGGCCAATGCCTTTTACTCGTAGTCGGTCATCGACAACTGCCATATCATCTGTTCCCATTTTGCAAGTGCCTACTGGATGAAAAACAGTCTCTACATTTTCTAATATATGTTTCATTAAGGCCTCGTCACTCTCTGGAGTGTACAACTTATCTAGCACTTTACTAAAGGCTTTTGATTGTAAAATTTCGATCGCTTTTTTACCAGACTCTAATAAGACTTTTCGATCTTCTTCTGCTTCTAGAAAGTTAGGTTGAATAATAACCTTATCTGTAATTTTATTACTTTTTAATTTGACTGTTCCTCTACTTTTAGGTCTAAGTAGGGTAGGGAGTACCGTTACTCCATCTTTAGTAGGAAGGGTATTGATATCATATAAATCTGCCTCATAATTTTCTCCCGTACTTAGAGAAGCAAAATGAAATTGATAATTGACTCGATCTGGACTTTGACTAGTACTTTCAAAGGCAACAGCTTCTAGTGGGCCTTGCGTTAAAGCCCCTTTTTTAAATAAAACATAATTCGCTAAATCAATTACTTGGTTGGGAATTTTTAGATGATGGTTTTGGGCATCTTGATTTTTAGTAGCTGCCCCCAAGAAATACATTAGATGATCTTGTAAATTCTTGCCAACCCCA
This sequence comes from uncultured Saprospiraceae bacterium, assembly GCA_937921525.1. Classification (GTDB taxonomy): domain Bacteria; phylum Bacteroidota; class Bacteroidia; order Chitinophagales; family Saprospiraceae; genus JAFMDF01. The sequence goes on along the minus strand of CAKZUM010000574.1, from coordinate 2,069 downwards.
GGTAAGTTCTTTACACAATCAATTCCATGATTAGCTAATTCCTCTCTATCCCCAATACCAGAAAGCATTAAAATTTGAGGCGAATTGAACGAGCCTGCGGAGACAATTATTTCTTTATTACAATGATATGTTGCAGTCGTTTCTTTTTTATCTTGAACTTTAACTCCTACTGCCACGTCATCCTCAATTAGAATTTTTTCTGTTAAGGTATGTGTCAGAATAGTTAAGTTTTTTCTATCCTTGACTGGATTTAAAAAAGCGACTGCTGCACTATTTCTTTTACCTCCCTTGATTGTATTTTGAAATAGACCTGCCCCTTTTTGTTCTGCTCCATTATAATCCTTATTTTCTTTAAAACCTACTTCCTTACAAGCATCAATAAAGGCTTGAGAATAAGGAGTACTAAAAGCTTTTGAGAAGCCTACATTTAATTCTCCACCTTTATTGTGGAATTCATTATCAATGTCTTCGTTGTGTTCTGATTTTTTAAAATAAGGTAAGACATCTTTGTATCCCCACCCTTTATTTCCTTGTGCTTCCCAATCATTATAATCTTCTTTATTACCTCGCACATACGCCATATAATTCGTAGAGCTACATCCTCCTAATGTCTTTCCTCTCGGAAGGTATATTTTTCGATTGAGTATATGTTCTTGAGGTTCTGTTTCAAAGCCCCAATCTACCTCTGTTTTATGCAATTTTGCACAGCCAGCAGGTATATGAATAAACATATTTTTATCTGGCCCTCCAGCCTCAATTAATAAGACTTTATTATTTGGATCTTTGGATAAACGGTTGGCCAATACGCAGCCCGCGGAACCTGCGCCGATGATGATGTAGTCGTATTTTTTTTGCATAATTCTTTTTTGAGAAGTCAATGTTTAGAAGTCAGAAGTCAGATCGTTCTAGTTAGCTTACGCTAACGGAACTGTCAGCGGTCAGACTCATTACATTGACATTAGATGCTTTTAATAATTGGGTATTTATTTTATTAGGTTCTCTATTTAATCCAGAAATTGTAACGGATTGTCGAAGTTTTTAAATTTGATTCCAAACGTCTTTTTCTTGAGTAGCCAAATCTTAAATCAGAGATCATAAATCAGAAATCATATATCTATCTAGCTCAAATCATGATGGATATATAATTTCTGATGTAAGATGTATGATTTCTGATTTGGCAAACTAAGAAACAACATCATAAATCTGAATGATTACTATTCCCCCGTCCAAACAGCCCGCCGTTTCTCCCGAAATGCCTTTAGTCCTTCCTGTCCATCTTTCGTCTTAATCGTTTGCATTAATAGATCGTGTAAGTATTTATGTTCTGCTGCAGAAGGTTGTATTTTGTCATAGGCCTCTAATCCATAACGAATAGCAGATGGACTATTTTCTTTTAATTCGGCTATGATTTTTTGAACAGCGGAATCCATATCCGCTACTGCTTGCACCTCTGATACTAGTCCGTATTGTAAGGCTTGTTGAACGGGTAAGTTATAGCCTCGAATACACCAATCCACCACTTTCCTAGCAGGCATTACTTTTAATAATGCTGCCATTACTTGGAATGGATAGATGCCTCTTTTTACTTCTGGTAATCCGAATTTAACATTGTCTTGTGCCACTACAATATTACATCCTGCTAAAAAGAAAAACCCTCCTGCGTATACATCGCCTGTTACTTTGGCGATCGTAGGTTTGTATAACTTATTAAATAATTCTCCAATTAGTACTTCATCATTCGGCTTCGGAACAGTGGAGTCATTGGGTTCGATAATGCCTGCCATTGCTTTGAGATCTGCGCCTGCACAAAAGACATTTCCTTTGGCTTGTATGACTACGACCCAAATATGTTTGGAGAAATGAGCATGGTGTAGGGCATAGGCTATTTCGTTGACCAGTTGTGGATGTAGGGCGTTCTTTTTCGATGCTCTATCTAGGGTTAGCGTTAATACGTTTTCTGCTTCTTCTACTTCTAGGTAGGCGAAGGTTTGGTCGTGTATATTGGCTACTTGTGCTTTTGTATATAGATTCATTTATTTGAATTGCTGAGTTTTGTTTTATTGTGTTTT
>CAKZUM010000573.1 GCA_937921525.1 uncultured Saprospiraceae bacterium | reverse complement strand
AAAAAGTAAGCGATATTTTTTCTGAAAAAGAAATTCGTACCGCAGCTAAATCTGCTGTTTATTTGATGGAAAGTAGCATCGCTATCAACAATGGAGATGGCACATTTGAATTGCAAAGCTTACCTATAGCCGCACAGTATGCTCCCATACATGCGATCTCACTTGAAGATTTTGACAAGGATGGACAACTTGATTTATTATTAGGTGGAAATTTTTATCGCTCCAAACCAGAGGTAGGAATTTATGATGCTAGCTATGGTCTTTTTTTGAAAGGGAATGGAAATGGAGCGTTTGCTTCTGTACCTGCTAAAGAATCTGGCTTTTTTGTGAAAGGAGAAATTAGAGATATAGAAACTATTCAAATTGGAGAGAAGGTAAGTGTGTTGGTTGCTCGAAATAATGAGCGTTTGCTGACTTTTGATTTTTAGTAAAATGAGGTTTAATTAGAAGATGAACCCTTTTTTGATAGGGGACACAAGATGGAGTGTTGTGCGAACGTGAGAGCAGCAAAATCATAAATTTTAAATCATACATCAGAAATCATATATCCACCAGATTTACACCTAACAGATTTATGATGTATGATTTCTGAATTATGATGTATGATTTAGCAAACCCCCAAAGTAGCCGCTACCCCTTATACCCAAAAACAACAATAGTTCCTTTCCCATTTTTCCCTTCATTAGAAATATACAAAGTGCCATCCTTATCGAATACAATACCTTCTGGTTGTGCATGTACTTTTTTTCGCAATTTCTGAATGTGCACAATTTCATTACTTCTATTAAGCACGACCATTACATTACCAACAGCAGAAATAATATAAATCTCTTTGGTAATTGGATGAATCGCTAAACCAGATGGACCAAAAATAAATTCTTCCTCTGGGCTGAATACTTTCACCAATTTATCAAAGTATTCCATAGCTCTATTTGTTTTCAAAAAAGCCTTTACATCTTCCAAATTAACCGTGTACTTTGGGATAGAATCCATTGTCATAGAATCCAAATGCACTTCATACACTCCTTTCTTAAAAACAGCCTTCTCTCCTCTCATGGCTTTTCCTTTACAGCTTAACAATAAGCTATTCGTAACAGGATCGTACCCTAAGCCTTCTACATCACTAGATTTTGATAACTTGAATTTGTGCTTGGTTCTTTTCTGAGTTGGCTTTCCAAGGTCATGAACTTCATAAAGCGTCCCGGTACTTTTAACAACATACATGAGATCGTTCGCAAATTCCACGCCCTCATAATCTCCTGCTTTATGAAATTTGATTTGATCTTTAACTTTACCTGTTTCTTTATTGATCACAAATATGTCTCCCTCTTCATCTTGCACCGCATACAGATAGGTTCCAGTAGAATCCATACCTAAGCCAGAAATTTCTTTTAGCTTATTAGGTAGCTTAAATTCTTTATCAGGCTTATCTAATGTATATGGAAAGTTGGTAGGTATTTGGGTATCTATAGAATCTAATGGATCGGTCACAGTCGTTGTTGCTTGGTGGTTTTGATTTTTTTCTAAAGATGGATTTGCGCAAGCTATACAAAATAGTAGAAAAAATAAAATATTATAAGTAACAACGTTGGGGAAACGGGAAAGGTTGATATTCTTTGCCAAATTAATAAGTATTTTATGTGTAGAAGTCATATTGGGTAGTCTCAAAGTTAAGTAACGATAAAACAATTAATTTTGTCTACGCACTTTTAATATTAACGTCCTAAAATCAAATGTTGTATACGTTGCTTAAAAATAAATTGAGGTGTTTCATTGTATAGCTTTTGATATAGCTCCAAAGCGTTTTGTTTATAGTCGCTATTCTTTTCTATTTTATAAAGTTCATAGAATAAAGCAGCCTTCTGTATAGGGGTCTTAACATCACGTAGTAATTTCTTTAGAGTAAGCGCAGCTTCTTTTTTATCTTTGGTTGCCGTTACTCGAACACCTAAAATATGTACTTCAAAAAGCAAATTAGGATTCCCCAATTGTTTAGCTATTTTGAGTGCTTCTTTTTGAGTGGCTTGTGCTTCTTCTATTTTTCCTTGAGCTAATAAAGGATTTCCTTTCTCTACCAAACTCTCTCCTAGCACCAATCTGTTGTCAATTTTTCTAGCCACATCAATCGCTAAGTCATAATATTTGATAGATATATCCGGTTGTGTTTTATAGTGGTAAATATCTCCTAAAGTATTTACTGCCTTCGCAATTCCTTTTTGATAATTGAGATCTCTACAGATAGCCAATTGGCGTTCTAAAAACTGTATCGCTTTATCGAATTCTCCTTTGACCGTATGTAACTGACCGATCAACCCAAGTGTAATAGCGATCCCTTGTTTATCTCCTAACTCCTCGACTACTTCTAAATCTTTTTCAAAATTATACATCGCTTTTTCATACTCCCCTTTTCGTTCATGCACACTACCAATACAACCAATAGTAATCGCAATCAATTGTTTATTGCCCAATTCCTGACTTAATTTTAGCCCTTGTTGATAACAAGCTAGGGCTGCATCATACGCTCCTTTTTCGAAGTAGACAATTCCTAAATTAGTGGACAAAATAGCCATCCCTGGTTTATCTCTTCTTTCTTCGCATATAGCGAGTTGTGCTTTTTGATATTGTATGCCAGCATCAAAATCTCCCAGGTTCATATAGGTCAATCCTAAGTTAGCAACGATTTGAGCAGTGGCATAGTTAGATTTGAATTGTTTGCTTAGTTCAATACTTTTAATAAAATATTCTTCTGCTTTTCGGTATTGTCCTTGTCTAAAGAATTGGTTTCCTAAGTTGCCATATGCTTTTAACAAACCGTATTCATCTTCTATTTTTTCAAAGTGTATAACTGCTTTTTTTAAATGATTTTTAGCTTTGGTATATTGTCCAGTAAGCACTAGTAAATGCCCAAAGCTGTTATAAGTCCTACCTAATTGTTCATCGTCATTTAGGGCCTTAGCATTTTTTAGCGCATCTGTTAAAACCTCCTCACATTCTTGCCATTTTCCTATCAATTCTAATATATCTGCTTTTCTAAGCAGTGCACTAATTAATTCCCTTTGTTGAGATGAATTATTTTTTAAGAGCTGAATTAATTTATTATAGAGCTGCAAAGCAGATTTATTTTGGAATGTTTTGCGCGCAATAGCAGCTGCTTTCTTCGTATAAAAAACAGTTCTTTCTTCTTCATCTGCCTGTTCATAATGAAAAGAAAGGTCTAAGTATTTATCTTCTATATTGTCTGCGTATACTTTTTCAATTGCTTTAGCTATAGACAAATGCACCTCTCTAAGTCTAGTACGAAGCTGCATATCATAAACAGCTTCTCGCAATAAAGAATGCTTAAAGATATAGCGCAACTCATTCATGGCTCGCCAAATTTGCCCTTTTTCAGCAGTGATAATTTGTTCTTTTAATAAGCCACTTTTATTAGTGTTTAATTTAGAAAAAGAGTGGTGGGTATTCATCACTTCTGTCAAAACTGGAATTTCAAATTCTCGCCCAATCACAGCTGCCGCTTTTACGGTTTCTTTTACCAAGTCGGACAAGCGATCAATCCTAGCCATCAAAATAGAATTGATTGATGAAGACAATCGAATACTCTCATCTTTTAAAGTCCATTCCCCATCTACTTTAACCAGAAGATCACTTTCGGAAAAATACTCTAGTAACTGCTCTGCATAGAACGGATTGCCATTCGTCAATCGTTCTAATAAAGTAAAGAAGTCTTTATGTAGTGTGCCACCTAATCTGGAAGTAGCCAAATCTAATAGCACGTCTGAATGAAGTATATTTAAATCAATTTCATGGTATTTAATAGCCCCTTCTTCTTGAATTGCAGTACTGATAATGCTTGGCTTACTACCATCATCTGCATATCTAGAAGTTACCAAAATACAGGTGGGATAATTAGGAATTTGCCGAATCAATTTACTAACTAAATCAATAGAACTATCATCAAACCAATGTCCATCCTCCAGTTCAATCAATACGGGATGAATCAAACTCTCCGCCTTAAATAAAGTGATAATAGCAGAAAGCGTATTTTGATATTTCCCTTTGGCATCCAACTGTTCCCATAAAGAATCTGGATATTTAATACCTATTTGTGCAGCTAGTACAGAGCGGGTTCTAGATATTTCCAAATATATTTCTTGCGCATCCTTATGCTTTATTAGACTTATCTGATTTAATAGTTCTTGAAATTTATTGTCAAAAGATTCTCGATTATTTGATTTACTATTTTCTGGAGATTGATCAAAATAGTTTTTCAAAAAATAAACAAAAGGATTAAAAGGTTTTTGTAAAATTTGATCCGCTTGGCAAGTAAAGCAGCATATGTCGGAGCCCTTTTGCAATTCTTTTTTTAACTCATAACTGATTCGGCTTTTTCCAATTCCTGCCTCCCCATAGATATAAGAAATGCCCGGTGATTGTTGGTCGAATACCTCTTGGGCGAAATGCTGTAAGGCTACTAATTCTTTTTCTCGACCAATCATTTTTCCAAAATAATCGGGATGATCGTCTACGTTTCTGCCCGTTAAACTATAGGTAGGAACACCACCCTGAATGCCTTTATATTGAATATCTCCTTTATGCTTAAAGTTAAATTGTCGAGTTTTTTGAATTTCTTGATTGACCAATATTTCCCCCCAATCTGCATGGGTCATTAATCTAGCCGCTAAGTTCACTTGATTTCCTACAGCCGCATATTGGCAACGCTCTCTCCCTCCTACGATCCCCGTATAAGCAACACCTGCGGTAATCCCCATCTTACATTGGAGCGTAGCATTTCGTTGTAACTTTTTAGTCGCCTGCATGATAACCGTTGCCAATTCCAAGGCTCGTTCTGCATTATTTTCAAAGCTCACTGGCGCACCAAAAAATCCGACTAACACCCCTCCTTTGTCCCCAAAGTCTATTTCTTTAAAATAACCAGAAAATTTATAAAATTGCTTGACTACGATACTCGCAAATTCATTGAGCGTTTCATGATCCTCCACCCCTTTGAAAGATATAAAGACCGTGACAACTGATCGAAATTCTCCTTGTTGATTAAATTTAACAACAGAGTCTAGCAAAAACTGACGGGCAATACTGGAAGATAAAGGGGGTGCTTTAAACTTTGGATAACTTACCTTCTGGTCTGGACGATATTCTTTATCTAATTTATAAAAATCAGTAGCAGCGGACTGGAAATGGTCTTTCATAAAAGAAAGTTGCTCAAAGAGAGGCGTATCAATAATGATCTCCTGTTCCGAAGCACTGTGTTCACACTGTGCACAATTATCTATAGCTTCTCCCCTAAAATAGAAAGTCTTATAGGCCTCTCCGATAATCCCCCATTCGACCTGCCCTACAGACAAGCCAATTTTTACCCCTATCTTAAACTTCCCATATCTAGTATTCCAAACTTCTTTTTTGTTGAAAAAACTACGTAATTCTTGTGCCACATGTATAATTTCCCAAGCTTCTTTTTTTTCTGTTTTTGGAAAAATAGCTGTAAAAGCATCTCCCGCAAAATAGGGAATAAACCCACCTCTTCGATACACTAAGCGAACCATCGGATCGAATATCCTATTCAATATAATTGATAATACCTCTGAACCGTCCACGCCTCGCTTCATTAAAGTTTCCGTCAAAGGCGTAAAACCAGATAGGTCAACAAACATTGTATATGCCTGACAACTACCATGAAGTTGGCCTTCTTGATACTTTTCTTGAATGAAATATGGAATTAAGTTTTTCACTTATTGCTTTCTCGATTTAAAAGTTGTTTTACAATAAAGTCTAATATAGTGTTTATCAATGAAAAAAGGTAGCTACCCAGCATTCCTCCCACCTCTTTTGTAGAAGAAGGATAGCTGTTGTGGAAAAAAGTGGGCGACACAGAATCCTTGCACGATTGATGGTTTAAGTTACAAACTTAAACCATCGACTCTATGAGAATCTTAAGTTGTGGAAGTGTCAAAGTTCATCTTTTTGTCAAATTAAACACATACCAATAAGTAGCCCTATAGAACTACTATTTAGAAAAAATATTTTAGCTATCCTTTTTATATAATAATTTTTCTTTTTCAAATTTAGTAGCAATGGCATTCGTACCTTTAAAACACCATCAAGAGTAAATAGAAATAATCCTCTCTTAAAGGATGATACAAAGATTGTACCTTCAACTCTCTTTGATTAAATCAAAATTGGTATATTTTTCTTGTACCTGTCCCCATCTATTTTTGGTCTTTTTCATGATCCAGTTGGATTAGTTAATTTTGCGACTTGTTTATTTAGCTAGGATTGATTTTAAACGCATAGTTAGATTATGTCTAAAATTCTAATTGTGTACTTTATTTGTCCAACTAATTAATTTTCAAAATCAATATTAAAACTACATGTCTCCCTTACTATCTATCCTAATGCCCGTCAAAAATACAGAGAAGTATTTGCCTGCCTGTCTAGATAGTATAGTAGCCCAAAGCATCCCCAATTGGGAATT
>CAKZUM010000572.1 GCA_937921525.1 uncultured Saprospiraceae bacterium | reverse complement strand
GCTGCTTCTTTTTCCCTTATTTTCCTCTTGAAATCGGTCATAGTATCAACAATACTCCCGCTTTCAAGAGAAAACTAAGAAAAAAATAAGCTACCCAAGAACGTACATTTATTATCTCCTCGTTACGTAGCTATTTAGATTTGAACAAATTTAAAAAAAAATCCTTAAAAATAGCTATAAAATAATATTCTAAATAAGTACAATTATGCTGCAAGTTAATTTCATTAAACAAAATAAAGAAAGAATTTTAAAGGGTTTAGCCACTAGGAATTACAAAGAGGACAGTTCCAAGTTAATTGATAGTATAATTGAGTGGGATGATGCTCGAAAGGAGACGCAAACTGCTTTAGATGAACTATTAGCGAAAAACAAGCTGTTTTCTAAGGAAATCGGTGGGCTTTTCAAGCAAGGAAAGCAAGAAGACGCAAATAGCCTTAAGCAACAAGTGGATGCAAATAAAGTCAAAATAAAAGCTTTAGAGGATGATATGAGAGATATTAAGGATAAGCTAGATAATGGCTTATTACAAATACCTAATGTACCTCATGACTCTGTTCCTGCGGGTAATACCGACGAAGATAACGAGGTATACAAAGAATGGACGGGCGCACTACCCAATCTTGGAGAAAAAGCACTACCACACTGGGAATTAGCTAAGAAATATAATTTAATTGATTTTGAATTAGGGGTCAAGATTACGGGGTCAGGCTTTCCTTTATTTCGAGGTCAAGGTGCAAGGCTTCAAAGAGGACTTATTAACTTCTTTTTAGATGAGGCCAGTAAGGCAGGTTATGAAGAAATCGTTCCTCCTTTATTGGTGAATGAAGCCTCTGCCAGAGCTACAGGTCAATTACCTGATAAAGAAGGGCAAATGTACTACGTGGAAAAAGATGATTTATATCTTATTCCTACTGCAGAAGTACCTGTGACCAATGTTTATCGAAATGTTATTGTTAAAGAAGCTGATTTCCCTATTAAACTAACTGGCTATACGCCTTGTTTTAGAAGAGAGGCAGGTTCTTATGGGAAAGATACAAAAGGATTAAACAGAGTTCACCAATTTGATAAAGTGGAGATTGTTCAAATCGTTCACCCTGAAAAATCTTACGAAGTATTGGAAACGATGCTGGATCACGTGGCTAATTTACTCACAAAATTAGAGCTCCCCTATCGTATTCTTCGTCTATGCGGTGGAGATTTGGGTTTTACTTCTGCCTTAACTTTTGATTTTGAAACATACTCTGCGGGACAGGGTCGTTGGCTAGAGGTAAGTTCTGTTTCTAATTTTGAAAATTTCCAGAGTAATCGCTTGAAAGTCAGGTATAAAGATGCTAATAATAAAACGCAATTAGCACATACACTAAATGGTAGTGCCTTGGCGTTAGCCAGAATAATTGCTACGCTTTTAGAAAATCACCAAACGCCAGATGGTATTCGCATCCCTAAGGCATTACAGCATTATGTAGGATTTGATATTATTAATTAGAACAGAGAAGCGAGAGCAGAGAATAGAGACTATATTCGTTTAGAATTAATAAAAATTCGTTCTTCCAACGGAATACATTTCTACTATAAGTGAAATAGTATTAGGTTCGTTAAGAGCTTGTCTAAATCTCCAAAGTCCTACGTTTTCTAATATTATTTCAAATTATTTTTCATTTTAACTGACTCTTAACACCTTTTATGCGTCTAAATTTACGAACTTATGGCTCTACAGAGTTGTTAAGTAAGAGACTGTTTAAAAGCTTTTAAATAGGCTCTATTAGGAATGGTTCATTAAAATTGACAAAACCACTAAATCTATTCAAAATATGATGTTATACGGTGTTATTATTATTAGTATGGTTTTTGGATTCATCGGCAAATTAGTAAGTGGGAAACTACAAAAGAAATTTGATCAGTATAGTAGAATTCCTACTAGTTCTGGGTTAAGTGGAAAAGAAGTAGCTGATCGAATGCTAAGCTACTACAATATACACGATGTTCAGGTCTTACAGGGTCAAGGGCGATTGACGGATCATTATAATCCGAGAAGTAAAGTCATTAATCTAAGTCCAGATGTATACAGCGGAAGAAGTATTTCTGCTGCGGCTGTAGCTGCACATGAATGCGGACACGCTGTACAACATGCGGAGGCTTATGCAATGTTACAATTAAGATCTGCAGTAGTGCCATTAGTTCAGGTCTCTTCAAGTATGCAGAAATATTTATTTATGGCTGGATTTATGATGGTTGGTATGATCGGTAATGCCAACTTTCTACTAATTTGTATCGCCTTATTTGCGGTAACTGCTTTCTTTAGTTTAGTTACATTGCCTGTAGAATTTGATGCTAGTAAGCGAGCGTTGGCTTGGTTAAACAATGCCAATATTACACAAGGAGTTGAATATGATGGTGCCAAAGATGCCTTGAAATGGGCGGCGATGACTTATGTTGTTGGCGCAACTGCTGCCGTTGCTCAGTTATTATATTTCCTTGTTATTTTCTTGAATTCTAAGGATGGCGGGCAGAGAGCTTAATGGAGAAGTCAGAGGTCAGATCGT
>CAKZUM010000571.1 GCA_937921525.1 uncultured Saprospiraceae bacterium | reverse complement strand
GGCGTTCATTTAAGCTCTTATAGAACTCTTTCTTTATATCTAAATTATCAATTTCCATATTTCTAACTTCTTAGAAATATCGTACCAACTTGCGGAAGTTATTTTTTCAGCGTTACTAAGTGGAAAATATTATTTGCCCATTATGGTGCTTATACAGACACAAAATATTTAAAAAATGACGAAATTTCATAGTTTTTTAAACGAAATATAGCTCTGTTCTCACTTCCCCGCCCGCCTGACGGCAGTCGGGCTGGTCTGCTCTCTATTCTAAAAATGTCCAGTAGTGTAATCTTTTTTGTATGGCGAAAACTGAATCTTGATTGTCAACGTTTTATAGGCATTCTCAATTCACAATTCTCCATTCACAATTCATAATTCACAATTCTCCATTCAGAATTAAGTCTAATTTACTTATGTTTTCAGATATAACAATCAAAAGAGAAATCTATCAATCTGACGAACATCAGATGGTGCAACAAGCAGTCAGAGAATTTCTCAAAAAAGAAGCACTTCCGAATTACGAAAGATGGGAGAAAGAAAAAATGATTCCTAAGTCTTTCTGGAAAAAGATGGGGCAACAGGGTTTCCTATGTATGGATATGCCGACTACTTACGGTGGAGGTGGCTTTGATTTTTCTTTCAACGCATTGATATTGGAAGAAACCCGAAAAATGGGGGTAGACTTTGGCATAGCGGTACATTCTGACATCGTAGCACCTTATATTTTAAACTACGGAACAGAAAAACAAAAGCAAGCCTACCTGCCTAAAATGGCAACAGGAGAGATGATCGGTAGTATTGGAATGTCTGAACCTTCAGCAGGATCAGACCTCAAAGCCTTAAAGACAGTAGCGAAAGATATGGGAGATCATTATTTAATTAATGGCTCTAAAACATTCATTACAAATGGATATGTAAGTGATTTCGTACTCTGTGCTTGTCGTACTAATAAAGGCACGCCTGAGGAAGGAATCAGTTTAATCTTTATAGATAAAGGCTTGGATGGTTTTACAACAGGGCAACCCTTTGAAAAGATTGGAGCAAAAGGCCAAGACACTTGCGAATTATTCTTTGAAGATGTCAAAGTTCCCAAAGAAAAACTATTAGGAGTAGAGGGGATGGGCTTTAAATATATGATGGCGGAATTACCTAGGGAACGCTTGACGATAGGATTAGAAAGTTTAGGATCGGCGGCAGGTATTTTAGAAAAAACATTGGAGTACGTCACCGAACGTCGAGCATTTAAACAAGCCATTGCAGATTTTCAGAATACGCAATTCAAATTAGCGGATTGTGCTGCTGAAGTTCAAGTATACCAAACCTATATTGATCGATGCACCGGTTTACAAGTCAACCATGAATTGACTACAATTCAAGCTTCTATAGCTAAAATGAAAGCAACCGAAATGCAAGGTAAGGTAATCGATGAATGCTTGCAGTTATTTGGAGGATATGGCTATATATGGGAGTATGAAGTAGCAAGAGCCTATGCCGCCGCTAGAGTAGCCCGTATATATGGTGGCACAAATGAAATAATGAAATTGATAATTTCTAGAGGTTTATTTAGGGAGTATTATTTGGCTAAAAAAGCCAAAGCAAGAATGGCTAGTAGCGAGGCTTAGAAAAATTTATTCTTTTCTACAATGTTGCACTTTTATCAAAATAAAACATGACCACACCCACCATACATAAAAGCAAAGTAGGTGAACATATTCTCTTAATAGAATTAGACAATCCTCCAGCGAATAGTTTATCTGCTGCGATGAAAAAACAGTTTTTAGAATTGTTAGTAGAAATAGAAAGAGATCCTACTATCAGAGTGTTAATAATTTCGGGTAGAGGGAATAAATTTTGTGTAGGGGATGATCTAAAACAAGCAATGAGTAATGCTGCTACAAAAGGAAAGATCATCAATAATCTTAAAAAATTCAGTGAAGTAATTGATAGAGTAGAAGCCTTGACCATTCCAACAATTGCTGCGATTAATGGCTGGTGTATTGGAGGGGGCTTAGAACTGGCACTATGCTGCGATATACGAATAGCAGCAGATACCTCTAATTATATTGCGGCTGGAGTCAACGTAGGATTAACAGCGTCTGGCTATCGTTTACCTAGAATAATAGGTATTGGACCTGCGAAAAGAATATTACTTACAGGAGATAAAATAGATGCCCAGCAAGCCTTACGTTTTGGATTGGTAACAGATCTGTATCCCAGAGAAATGCTTCTAGAAGCAGCGACACATTTAGCAAAAGTAATTGCGAGCAAAGCACCACTAGCCCTAAAAGCAACTAAACAAATCGCCAATACCGCTTTAGATTTGACTGCCGAGGAAAGTATTCTAGCCCAACAGCAGCTGCTAGAACAATTGTCTGAAAGCGAAGATCATCAGGAAGCACTAATTGCTTTTGGAGAAAAGCGTAGGCCTAACTTTAGAGGTTGTTAACTTTTCCCTGCCAGCTGTGCTAGTCTGTTTATAAGTTATTTACAATGCCAGCCCCATCTTCAATAGAAACAGCATATGGACTTAAATCAATTCCAAATTGATTTTTATAACTTTTAGAAACAGATTCTGTAAAAGAAGCTACGCTGTCTTTTTCAACAATGGAAATCGTACATCCACCAAATCCACCACCCATCATTCTACTACCCAAAACATAATCTTTGTCTAAAGTTTGTTGCACCAGATAATCCAATTCTGGGCAGCTCACCTCATAATCATTTTGTAGACTAAAGTGCGATCCATACATCAACTGACCTAACTGCTTAAAATCTTTATCGAGTAATGCTTTTGTGGCCATTTGTACCCGATCATTTTCTAATACGATATGACGGCATCTTCTAGCAATTTTGGCTGGAATAATATCAGACATTTGCAGAAGCATTTCCAAAGAAGCATCCCTCAAGGAGTGAACCTCTGGAAATTTTGTTTGTAGGAGTCGAACCCCCTCCTCACAGGCCGCCCGCCTAGTGTTATACTCAGAAGAAGCTAAGGAATGAGAAACATTTGTATTTAGTAAAAGCAATTGATAAGACCCTAAATCAAATGGAAAATATTCAAACTCCAAAGAACGACAGTCAAGGAACATCACTTGATTTTTTCGACCCATAGTACTGGCAAATTGATCCATAATGCCGCATTTAATTCCAACAAAGTTATGTTCTGCCAATTGACAAGCCTTTATCAATTGCCATTTATCAAAACCCAAATCAAATAATTCATTTAGCCCAGTTGCCAAAGAACACTCTAAAGAGGCAGAAGAACTCATGCCACTTCCTATAGGCACATCTCCTTCAAATTCACAATCAAAACCACTAAATTTTGCCCCTATTTTTTGTAGCTCATGCACGACCCCCATCATGTAGTTTTGCCAGCCACTATCGGTAGGTTGGAAATTACTTAGATCAAAAACGAACGTTTCTTGTAGATTACCAGCCAGCATACTGCATCTAGTAGCATGATCATTTCTTTTTAATCGGACAGTCGTTTTTTTATCAATGGCGGCGGGTAATACAAACCCATTGTTATAATCGGTATGTTCCCCTATTATATTAATTCTTCCCGGAGCTTGAGTGATGACTGTTGTATGATCCATTAAATCAGAAATTTTCAACTTCACTATTAAAACGAAAGAAGCAATTCTGTAAAAACAGAATTGCTCATAAAAAAATATTGTATAAAACTAATCAACTATTGGCTTGAAGAGTTTTTATTTTATAATAAGTGTCGTTTTTACACTTATTCTTAGAAATGTAAATTACCTACTTAATTTTATAAAATCAAAATATTCTATTGGTTTTAAAATCTTTAATCCGATATCTCTCGGACCTGTTAACACATTTAAATCAAGATTTTCCATATGAGGTAGATGTAGTCACAAGTACAGTAAACGTAGAATGTCGTCAACTTAAGGATTTGAATGTTCCGTAGTCAACGTCATGGTGTCAACGTCTAGGTGGCGATGGCCCGTTAAAAACACCGGAGGGATTGTTTTTAACTAGGGTTTTTGCTTCTTTTATTTTGCTATACTCTTTATGCCTCTGGGCATAAGCCTGCGCAGAATGCAAAAAGAAGAATCAACATCTAGTATAGACAATTTTTCTTAAGTTGACGACATTTTAGTAAATATACTGTTATGATAGTAACCTATATTTTGTTAATTAAAATAACGACTAAAAAATAACTACCACATCTGAAAGCGCAGGTACTAAATCTGTAAGATTTAGTAAAAGCAGACGACCAATGTCTAAATAGAACAAAATTCCGATTTTATCTACTAAAATGAATAGGAAAAGAATTTAATTTTGAAAATGAACCAATAACTTCTTTTGAAGAAAATTGGCTACTTTTTTTCTTAGATAGTGTGATTATGACAATAATTAAGTAAA
>CAKZUM010000570.1 GCA_937921525.1 uncultured Saprospiraceae bacterium | reverse complement strand
TCTACTCTCTGTTCTATTATTATATCATTCATCATTTGACTAATGACAAATCTTATTCTTTTTGGACCTCCAGGGTCAGGTAAAGGTACACAGGCTACTAAACTAGTAGAAAAATACGGTTTACTGCACATCTCTACAGGAGATCTTTTTCGATATAACTTGAAAAATAATACGCCTTTAGGACAAGAAGCTAAAACGTATATGGATAAGGGCGCATTGGTACCAGATTCCGTCACTATTAAGATGCTAAAAGCAAAAGTGGATGAAAATAAGAATGTGGGAGGCTACATTTTCGATGGTTTTCCTCGCACAATTCCGCAAGCAGAAGCCTTAAACATATTGTTAGGTGAAGATAACGAATCCATTTCTGCATTAATCGCTTTAGATGTAGATGATGAAGAAATTGTATCTCGACTTTTAGAAAGAGGAAAAACTTCTGGAAGAGCAGATGATACTGATGAAAGCATTATTCGTAACAGAATAGCCGTTTATAAAAAAGAAACTAGTCCAGTATACGATTATTATAATGAAACTGGTCATTCTATGAAGATTAAAGGTATTGGTTCTATTGATGATATTTTTGGTCGGCTATGTAATGAGATGGACAAATTAGTATAAGCATGGAATATGCTTCTATTTATATAGATTCACAAAGCCACAAAAAAATACCTTTTTTGTGGCTTTGTGTACTATTACTTACTTCTGTTTTTCTTTCTTGTGCTGGTCCTAAAGTGTTGACCAAAAAAGAAAAGAAATCTCTCCACGAATTAATTAGCTCCTCTCCGATTTTTTCTAAAAGTTACACAGGCTTTGCTTTATACGATCCAATAGCTAAGGAGACCTTGTATGAATTTGATTCTGACAAACATTTTACACCTGCTTCCAATACAAAACTATTTACCCTATACACTGCATTAAGCATACTTGGCGATTCTATCCCAGCATTTGAATATGCAATAAAAGGCGATTCTTTGATCTTATATGGCACTGGCGACCCTTCTTTATTGCATCCTTTTTTTGTGGAAAATGATACCCTCCTTCGATTTCTGAAAAATAGGCCAGAGCAATTATTTTATTGTCCAGACAATTTTGTTGATGAACGATTAGGAACAGGCTGGGCATGGGATGATTACTTATACTACTATCAGGTAGAAAAATCAGCCATGCCTATTTATGGAAATGTAGTAACAATCAAGAAAGATACGAATGCCCTTGCGGATACTGTGACTCCAGCTTATTTTCAAAAAAACATACACCGTAATACTGGTATAGAACGATCCAGACCTAGTTTTAAAAGAGCTCTAAGTACGAATGAAATTAAATTAGAGGGTAAGCTCTCTCCACAAAAAGCATTTCATCAAGAGATTCCGTTTTTATATAATGATAGCTTATTGACTAATCTTCTTCAAATGGAATTGGGTAAAGAAGTCAAATTAATCTCTATGCCTCAACTCCCTGTAACAGAAAAAGTTTATAGTGGAGCTATGGATAGTCTGTATCGAAGAATGATGGTAGAAAGTGATAATTTCGTAGCAGAGCAATTATTGTTAATGTGCGCTAATGAGTTATTCGATACCATGAATACTAGGCGAATGATTACTTATGCTAAAGATTCTTTATTACAAGATTTACCCGATCCAATTCGATGGGTAGATGGCTCTGGATTGTCTCGTTATAATTTATTTACTCCTCGTTCTATTGTTCGATTATTAGAGAAAATACAGGGATATTTATCTATAGAAAAAATAAAAGGAATTTTTGCTGCGGGTGGAGAGACAGGGACTTTGACAAATTATTATCGTTCAAAAGGGGAGCCCTTCATCTATGCTAAAACGGGGACGCTTTCCAATCGACACTGTTTAAGTGGTTATTTGTTTACAAAGACAGGCAAAGTGCTTATCTTTAGTTTCATGCACAATAATTTTTATGGAAGTTCTACACCACTTAAAAAAGAAATGGATAAAGTGTTGAGGGTATTGTATGAAGAGCATTAGAGAGAATATTGGATCGACGAGGTTACAAACCATACCCGTCAGGTTAAGAGTCGGACTCTTAGTAGCAGACACTTAGAAAGTGGCTGATACTTGGGGGCTACGAAAAAGATGTCGGCCATTTTTAAAATGTCTGCCACCAAGAATTCGTCGTTAATGACCTGGTTATCAATGGCCTTTTCTGATAGACTGACGGCTATGGTTACAAACCTCGACGATCTATTCAAGAAAGTGTACGGTAAAAAAATAATGTTTAAACAAACCAATGGAAAATACCATATACGATAAATTAGGGGCAGAAAGATTAGAACAGCTAGTCCATAAGTTCTACGAATTAGTAATTGAAAACCCGCTGTTAAAACCTATGTTTACAACGGATTTAGACTTAGTTAGAAAAAAACAAATCGCTTTTTTAACCCAATTTCTAGGCGGCCCTCTATTATATAACGAAACCTTCGGCCACCCTCGAATGCGGATGCGCCATTTCCCCCATGCTATTACCGAAGCAGCAGCTATAGAATGGTTAAAGTGTATGAAGGCAGCAATTGATACATTAGATATAGAAGAAGATTTTAAAGATACCTTATTCAATTGCTTCCCACGTGTTGCTGCAAATATGGTCAATCGTTAAGAAAACTAATAAGAAATGAATATTCCATACTACCTTGAAGAATTAGCAAAGGATCAACTGCTCGTCATTGCCTTTCCGATATTTCTATTATTAATCGTGGTAGAAATGTTTATGGAAGACAAATTCTATACGGATAAGAAAGATACCTTAGTATCTATTTCCTTATCTCTTCTGACGGCTATAGTAGAGTTTATTCCTAAATTATTAGCATTTGGTGCTTTTGCTTTTTTGCACAGCATAAGCCCATTACAAGATATTGTACAGCGACAATGGTGGGCGTGGATTCTGTTATTCTTGATGGATGATTTTGCCTACTATTGGTTTCATCGCATGAACCATGAAGTACGTTTGTTTTGGGCAGGACATGTTCCGCATCATTCTTCTATACAACTTAATTTAGGGACAGCATTGCGTCAAGGAGTAGGGGAGCGCATACATAAATACTTTTTCTGGTTATGGATTCCATTACTAGGTTTTGATCCGCTGATGATCTT
>CAKZUM010000569.1 GCA_937921525.1 uncultured Saprospiraceae bacterium | reverse complement strand
TAGAGCTTGTCTAAAATTTGTACGAACTGATTATCAATAGCTTAGGGTTTTGAAGAAGCATTAAAATTGTTGCCTAGCGAGCTAGGTGACTATTTTAATGCAAACTCAAGTTCCTAAGATATTGGTTATCAGGAAGTAGAATTTTAGACAAGCTCTTAGCACAATATAAGGACGTAATATTTAGACGTTAAAATTTTCTTAATAGTAACGACTTAATTTTATTATAAACATAAACACCTGATAAACAGTTGATTATTACTAATTTTTTCTATTAAAATTCAAATTACCTCTACAATATAGGCTCTTTTTGTATTTTTTAGGTAAAAAAAATTATTCTTTTGTGGTTTTAATTGATAATTTATTAGGAATAGACTTCAGCATAAAATTAGAATAATGAAAATTGCATTAATTGGATATGGAAAGATGGGTAAAACAATTGAGAAAATGGCTATAGCACAAGGCCATGAAATTGTATTGAAGATTGATATTTCAAACTATGATGACCTGACCTCTGAAAACCTGAGGAAGGCAGATGTCGCTATAGAATTTACAAGACCCGAAAGTGCTATTAATAATATTGTCAGCTGTTTCAAAGCTGGAGTTCCAATTGTATCAGGAACTACTGGCTGGGTTGAAAAGAAAGAAGAGGTGGATGCACTTTGTAAATCCTATAAAGGTGCTTTCTTCTATGCCTCTAACTACAGCGTAGGCGTTAATATCTTTTTTGCATTGAATCGCTACCTAGCCAAATTAATGGATACCCAACCACAATATGGCATTGAAATGGAAGAAATTCACCATACGGAAAAATTAGATGCCCCTAGTGGCACGGCCATCACTTTAGCAGAAGGAATAATGGGACATGTATCAAGAAAAAAGGAGTGGCTCAATGAACCAAGTGAGCAACCAACTATACTTCCTATCATCTCTAAAAGAATACCTAAGGTCAAAGGTACGCATCAAGTGAACTATACCTCAGCTATTGATGATCTGGAAATTAAGCATGTAGCGCATTCTCGAGAAGGATTTGCAGGTGGCGCCATTCAAGCTGCTGAATGGATTATTGGGAAGGAAGGATCTTTTGGAATGCAGGATATGCTTGGATTTTAAGAGACCGCTGCGCTGAGAGAGTAGAGACCGCTGCGCTGTCAGGAGTTTTGGGATTTGAAATTTGAACAAAAAGATAAGCCAATTAGTGATCATACTAATTGGCTTTTTTTTGGTACTACTTTTAATAGGTTCTGTGTTAAAGAGTGTGTTGTTCTTGAGCTTAAAAAAATTGATCTTACGTAGCCTCCACAAATGAAAGCTATCGTAAGAATCAACTCATCAAGGGATTATAATCAGGTTAGAAAAATATAAAAAGGACTATATTCTTTGATGGATATAAATCCATATACTATTGCTGAATGTATTAATAATGAACATAGATTAGTCAGGCCATTTTGAGTGACTAAACATGATCTAATTTAATTGATGTGTTGGAAATTAGTATTTCAGATTGTCCGAACGATTACTAGTAGATGATGTAACTATAACAGAATGTACTGTTAGACAATCAATTACCATTAGTAACGGAACATTATATACTTAAAACGGAAAGTTATCGGGAGGTAATCTATATAAAATCAATAATACGACTACTTCTAAAAGTATGCCAAAGGTATATATAAATATATAATATAGCAAATTATAAAAGTGCTTTTTTGAGCTAAATCTATAGTTCAAAAATGTATTTTATTTGTTACAATTGTATGCAAAATTAATTCTACGAATAAAGAATTTAATTCTAGCTGTTTAATTGTTACCTCTTTCTATCATACGTTAATATCTATATTTAGATTCAAATAAATTTTTATTCTTTCTTTTTTTTTAGGGTGTTATCTTCGTTTTGAATTGTATTGCTTATTTGGATATTTCCCTGTTCGAGAAAGTGTCAGACGTCGTTGAAATTGTTCGACACTTCCCTTAATCAAATTCGCTATTAAGAAATAAGGGTCTCTAATGGAACGAATCTTTTTTTTGATAGACTCAATTCTTTAGAAACCCTTATTTTAATTGGCTCAAAAGTCGATTCAACGATCTTTTTTGCAGTTATTCCAAGTACTATTGATCAAAGCCTTGTACTACCTGGATAAAGTCAGCCGCTTTCAAAGAAGCCCCGCCAACTAAACCTCCATCCACATCTGCTTGCCCAAATAAAGCTTTAGCATTTGCTGGTTTTACACTTCCACCATATAAAATGCTAATTCCTTCTGCCAATTTGTTACTGTATTTAGTAGCAATCATTTTTCGAATTGCTTTATGCATTTCCTGTGCTTGCTCTGGGGTAGCTGTTACGCCAGTACCGATTGCCCAAATCGGTTCGTAAGCAATAACTATTTTTGAAAACTGAGCAGGCTTTAAATGAAATAAACTGTCTTGCAATTGTTTTTTGACATGCGCCACATGCTTCTTCTTTTTTCTAATAGGCAATGCTTCTCCACAACAAAAAATAGGGGTCAAGCCTTTGGCAAGAACAGCGTCTACTTTTTTAGCTAATACCGCATTGTCCTCTTTAAAATACTCCCTTCTTTCTGAGTGTCCAAGAATGACATATTCTGCCCCGACAGATTTAATCATATCTAATGATAATTCTCCTGTGTACGCCCCCTTTTCGTTTTGATGGCAATTCTGTGCAGCTACTTTAATACCTGAGAAATTTTTCACTACTTCATTGACTGCATGCAAGTGGATAGCAGGTGTTCCCAATACAACTAATACATCAGACAATGGAAGTTTTTTAGCAACATCAGTAGCTAATTTTATTCCGTCTTTAAAATTTAAATTCATTTTCCAATTACCAGCTACAATCTGCTTGCGTTTCATAATTTAACGTTTTTATAAAAAAATCTCTACCTTAATTTAATTGGGTAGATATAAATATTAATTTCTTTTGGTATCAGGTAAACTGGTCCGATCA
>CAKZUM010000568.1 GCA_937921525.1 uncultured Saprospiraceae bacterium | reverse complement strand
CTGCCGTCAGGCGGGCGGGGAAGAGAGAGTAGAGACGTATTTCGATTAGAAAACAACGAAATTTCGTCATTTTTTAAACGAAATCTGTCTCTACTCTCTGCTCTCTATTCTCTGCTCTTTAAAATGTCCAGTAGTGTGATTTTTATTAAAAATACAAGTTACTTGCAGAAAATCAGGTGATAACGAAATACATATTTTTAGTACATCAAATTTTTAGATATTAAAATTGTATTTGATCGAAAATTCACTACCTTGTGCGAGATGCCAAATAATATGGCTTTCTAGTGCAAAGAAGTGTGTTTTAATTTGTTTTTGACTGGTCCCTTTTTTAGTTAAAATCAAATAAACGCTTATTTTTTATTCAAAAACATTGTTCATTAAATACTCACGAAAATGGTGAAACTTTTCCTTAACAATTTATGGGTGCTGTTAGTGCTACTTACAGTAGGCCTAAATGCACAAAGTACTGTGAGCGGTACTATTTCAGATGGTGACAACGGGGAGACCCTTATTGGTGCCAATGTTATCATCCAAGGTACGACTACTGGTACTAGTACAGATGTGGATGGTAATTTCACTTTAACTAGTGACCAGCCACTTCCTTGGACACTTGAAGTAAGTTATACTGGTTACAATACGCAATCCGTTGCTGTTTCTAGTTCAACATCCAATCTTAACGTTAGCATGGAATCTAGTGCTATTTTAACAGAGGAAGTTGTAATTTCTGCCTCTCGTAGACGAGAGAAAGTACAAGAAGCACCTGCCTCTATTTCTGTCTTAACAGCTAGAAAATTAGAAGCAGCCTCTCCGAATGATCCTGCTCGTAATCTTATCAACACACCAGGGGTACACGTTCAACAGCAATCTGCTGGAAGAATTAATATCCAATTGCGTGGTGATGGGGGTATCTTCGGATCTGCTACTTTCCCTATCTTAGATTATCGTTCTTTATCTGGACCGGGTTTAGGGACATTTGACCCATTAAACTCTCCTTTGAACAGTCTGGATATTAGCCGTATCGAGGTAGTAAGAGGGCCTGGTTCTGCCTTATATGGTCCTGGTGTAACAGCGGGTGTCGTTCACTTTATCTCTAAATCAGCAATTGATGAGCCATGTACTTCTGTAGAGTTGACAGGTGGTGAGTTGAATACTTATGGTGCAGCTTTTAGACATGCGACAAAAGTATCTGATAAGTTTGGTTGGAAAGTCAATGGCCTTTTCAAAAGAGGAGATGAATTTACCTTAGATGCGAACGACCCGGGAGATGCAGCACAAATTGGAAGGTTCCAAAGACAAGTGGTAAGACCTGCAATTACGGATGGTTTCGTAGATGCAACAAGACAAGGAGAAGTATTATTAACGGAGAGAGATCTTGATCCAGATGGTGATGGAAATATGATGCAAGATTTTTGGCAACAAGCTTCTTTGAATGGTACCTTAGAATTCCGCCCACAAGATGATTTATCTTTTGCTGTATCAGGTGGTTGGAACCAAGCATCTGCAGTATTCTTTAATTCTCAAGGAGAGGGACTATCTCAAGCAGATGAAACATGGGCACAGGCAAGAATGCAAAAAGGTGGGTTATTCGCACAAGCATTCTGGTTACACAATACAGGTGGTTCAGATGAAAAGCCAACATTTTTATATCAAACAGGCTCAGAAACAGGTATTAATAGAACGCAATTAGAAGCGCAGGTTCAATATAATTTTGACACACCAAACATTCTAAATGCTAACTGGACTACAGGATTTGATTATCGTCAGTCTACAGCAGATACAAGAAACAGTGTTTATGGTAGAGAAGAAGATGATGATGACTTCATCGTATATGGAGCATATGCGCAAGGTAAATTTGAACTAGCAAAGAAATTGGATTTAGTTTTAGCAGGTAGAGTTGATAAGTTTAACTTTTTCGATGATGTGGCCTTCTCTCCTAGAGCAGTAATGGTCTATAAGGCAAGTCCTAAGCATACCTTCAGATTCGGTTACAACCGAGCAACAGCTACGCCTTCTCAATTACAGGTAAATATTGATTTCCCAGTATCGTCTCCAGTACCTGGTGCTTATGATATTTGGTTACAAGGAAATAAAAATGAACTTACCTTCAATAATCCAGAGATCGTATTTAATGGTGCATTGCCATTGCCTTCACTTCCTATTGGTACACCTGGTTTCCCGAATGCTTTTACCTATGCTGCAGTCAATGGAGCAGTACAAGCGCAGTTGATTCCTGGTATCCAGGCACAATTTGAAGCGGGCGGTCTTCCTACAGCACAAGCAGCTGGTTTAGCGGGTGCCATCCAAGGATACTTAAATGATCCTGCGAATACACCAGGTGGTTTTACAGGAAATTTCCAAGGTACTAACTTATTTAACGGTCAACCTTTAGGTTTAATTAATGCTCCTTCGGCACAACTTCTATTAGAAGGCACTTGGGAGTTTGGTTACAAAGGTTTAATCGGTGAAAAATTAGGCGTAGCATTAGATGTGTATAATAGAAGAATAGATGGTCAGACATTATTTACAGGTATTAGTCCAGCTTGGTTACCTGTAGGTGCTCAGTTTGGTGCTGATTTAGGAGCTGCAGTAGCTACACCAGGTTTAAGAGATTTCATGTTCAATTTGTTAGGTGGAGATCTTAATCCAGCAGCAGGACCAACAGCTGATGCATTATCAGCGGCTATTGGTGGTGCTTATACAGCAGGTGGCGATGGCTTTGCTGCAAATGTTGCCCCACTTATTGCTAATAATATCTTTGCGACTACACCAGCAGATCAAGTACCTCAAAATGGGGTAACTCACTATACTGCGGGTTATAGAACTTTTGATGCTTACTCTTACTGGGGTGTTGATTTCAATTTAGAGTATTATGTGAATCAAGATCTTTCTCTTTTTGGTAACTATAGTTGGTTAGAAGAAAATGTATTTACCCCGACTATCCAAGGAGCAGATGGTGCAACAGAGACTACTGCAAATGCTTTACCTCTTAACAAGTTCCGTTTAGGTGTTAACTATGCGCCAGAATTTGGTTTTAGAGGTAATATCGCATTTCAACATGATGATTCTTACCAAGTATTCTTAGGTCAATACTCTGGTTTGACGGATGAAAGAAACTTAGTAGATGCAGGTGTTGGATATAAATTCAATAATGGCTTATCTGTAAATGTTACGGCCCAAAATTTATTGAATCAGGAATATAGAACGTACCCACAATTCCCAACTATTGGAAGAAGAGTGATCGGTACCGTAAGATATGATCTTTGTGGGGGTAAAGCAGATGCGGATAATGATGGCGTTGCTGATGATGATGATATGTGTCCAAACACAGCAGGCTTGAAAGAATTAGGTGGTTGTCCAGATTCTGATGGTGATGGTATCAAAGATAGCGAAGATGCTTGTCCTTCAGCAGCTGGTTCTAGAGATTTAATGGGTTGTCCAGATGGTGATGGTGACGGTGTGGCTGACAAAGATGATATGTGTCCAAATACAGCAGGTGCATTAAACGGTTGCCCAGATGGTGACGGTGACGGCGTTGCGGATAAGGATGATTCTTGTCCTACTGTTGCAGGTACTATTGGTGGTTGTCCAGATTCTGATGGAGACGGTGTAATTGATGGTAACGATGCTTGTCCAAATACAGCAGGTACCGTTAGCGGTTGCCCAGATGGTGACGGTGATGGTGTAGCTGATAAAGATGATGCTTGTCCAGAAGTTGCTGGTACGGATAAAGGTTGTCCTTCTGATCCAGATACAGATGGTGATGGTGTTGTAGATAGCAAAGATGCATGTCCTTCTGTAAAAGGTACTGTTGGTGGTTGCCCAGATGGTGACAAAGATGGTGTAGCTGATAAGAATGATAGCTGCCCTACTTTAGGTGGTACTGTTTCTGCTAATGGTTGTCCAGTAGTTCCAGAATCTACTAAGCAATTATTCACAAGAGCATTACAAGGTATTCAGTTTGAGACTGGTTCTAATAGAATTCGTTCTTCGTCTAGAAGTATCTTAAATGAGGTAGCAACAATTATGAGACAGAATCCTTCTTATAAGTTAACAATTGCTGGTCATACTGATTCTGTTGGTTCTTCTGCTTCTAATCAATCTTTATCTCAAAGAAGAGCAGATGCTGTTAAGAAATACTTGACAGATAAAGGTATTCCTTCTACTAGCGTAGTAGCAGTTGGTTATGGAGAAGATCGTCCAGTTGCGGATAATATCAATGCAGCAGGAAGACGTCAGAATAGAAGAGTTGAATTGAGTGTTGATTTCTTAAGATAAATAACACTTATTAGATAGTAGCATTGCTACAAAAAATAGAAGGGTTGGCAGTAATACTGCCAACCCTTCTTTATTTTATGGGTATAGTACCCAACAAATAAAAAAGTCTTCTCGATGTACATCGAGAGGACTTTTTTATTCTGTACAAAATACTAATTCTATTTGGGAAATTAGTGTTTTAAAATTTCCTTCAAAAGTCATACAGAAGTTAATAAAATGGAATACACGTACACTTCTTATTAAGACTTTTTGAAAACCATATAAAACAGAAGCAAGAGCAGAGATATGTCGTTTCAAAATAAACGAAAATTCGTTGTATTAAGTAGAATACGTCTCTATTCTCTGCTCTCGCTTCCCCCGCCCGCCTGACGGCAGTCGGGCTGGTCTATTCTAAAATCTAATTAATACTCATCCTCATTAAAAAAGAAATCATCTTTTCTTGGGTAATCTGGCCAAAGATCTTCAATCCC
This sequence comes from uncultured Saprospiraceae bacterium, assembly GCA_937921525.1. GTDB lineage: Bacteria > Bacteroidota > Bacteroidia > Chitinophagales > Saprospiraceae > JAFMDF01. The sequence goes on along the minus strand of CAKZUM010000568.1, from coordinate 532 downwards.
TTCATACAACTCCCCTTCATCCTCTATTTGTTGAAGATTTTCGATCACTAATTGTGGCGCACCTGAACGGATAGCGAAGTCTATCAACTCATCGCGAGAAGCCGGATATGGCGCCTCTTCTAAATGTGATACTAATTCTAAAGTCCAATACATTTAACTAAAAAAATTATAGTGTTTGAGGAAATATACTCTATTTGGGTTCTATGTAACAACGAACCGATAAAACACTCTTGGGTTAACAATTTTTTGGAGAACGTTTAATTTTTACAAAATGTTTCCTATATGGCTAATAAACCATCAATTTAATTGCAATTACACGGTCTCCAATTTTCTGGACGTGTTTGTTTTGCAAAAGTAACTTTTTGAAAATTTAAAGTCAATTTTATTTTTTACTGAAGTTGTTTAAGAATGTAGACTGAGATTAGTTGTAAGTGCTTGATTGTTAGGACACAGCGTTTTTTATTTTTCGTAGCCTTAGCTACGGGAAATAAAAAAGGCATGAGGAAGTATACTTCCGAACCGCTTGCGGATG
>CAKZUM010000567.1 GCA_937921525.1 uncultured Saprospiraceae bacterium | reverse complement strand
AATAGACAATAGACTTGTTCATAAATAAGATGCCCGCTCATCGCCTAGTTATTTTCTCTAGTCCTTAATTTGAATATTTAGCAATTAAGTAACGACAAAACAATAACTCCGCCACCCGCCCGACTGCGTCAGCGGGCTGGTCTGGACGAGAAGATTATACAGCATTATTCTTTCGTCGTTACTAAAATACATAATTTTAGATTATTCAACAATCCTTCATAAGGAAGTAGCCCTATTTATGTTATTCTCAGAAAGTAGTTTACGATTTATTAAAAAAAAAGTTTAACAAGGAATTTACGAGACTTTATTATTTGACTTCATAATTACTATATTCATACGCTGCTCTGATGTATTCTTTATTCCCGTTATCGTCTACTCTCCAACTCTTTCTCGAAGTGGTAAATAGAAACCCACCTACTCTATCGAAGCTTAGATTTTCAACATAGCTCGTGTGGTCATGCAATTGAACGGTATATCCTACTTGCTGATAGTTTTGTTCATCAAAATAATGCCACCATATATCTGCTTTGGTGTGCGCCTTATAGGTTGTTGGATTATATACTGCTTTGACCACGTGAACTTTCTTGCCATTGGCAATAACTTTAGTACCTTCATAACTCAGCTCCGCACCCTCATCTAGTAATTTAAAGGGAATACCAATGACAAAAGTAGAGGCATAGATGGAATTTTTCAAAGAAGATGATTTTGCCGTAGTATCTACTTGGCCATTTTTTAATTTCTTGACCTGCCCTTTTTCCATAAGCATCTCATTGACTACATCTCCTTCTTTCCACGAAATATTGACCTTATTTGTTGGATGAAAAGTATAAGTGTGTTTTTGATCTGTCGCTTTTTCTACTGCACCAGAAGCTTCATATAAATTAGTCTTCTTGTCAAATTGTAGGGATTTTATATTGTTCCAGTTATCGTATCCGCCCATCGCATCTAAGGCTTTGCTTAAAACTTCCTTGAGCTTGGCATCTTTTACTGTCGAAAGCGTATCTTTATGTTGGGTAGTAGCACAACTTGCGAATAACAAGATCGCTAGAAATACGTAAATATTTTTTAGCATTATTAGAAGAAATTTAGTGATCTAAAAAGAATATGCTCAAGATGATAAAAAAGAATTATTTATTTATTATACATATGGTTATAAATAAATATCTTTAGGTATTTAGGAATAGTTCAGTAATAACATTACATTTTTCTACTTGTTCTTTTTCCTTTCTACTGCGTTAAAAAGCCTCGTCAATGCTAGGCATTGCCTACGTTTTTTGCCTTGTATAAAGAAAAAATAACTGCGCATAAAAACGCAATTTATTAATGTACTATTCCTTAGAAAGAAGTAAGCTAATTTTTTTGCTATGAAAACAGAAGATTTACCGATCCCCAATTTATCAATTATAGAATTATTTTTAATCCAAGTACTCTGTTATGCTATACTGTGGGTAATAAGTGATTATACAGCTACTTTAGTGACCCTAATATTCCCGGTTATCTTTTGTAGCCTTCTATTATTAGCTTTCTTATCAGAGTTAGTTCAAAAATCCAAAGTTCCTCGTCAGTATTATTACTTTATGATCGTGTCAATAATAGCTCCTATCCTGACTGCAACTATCTTCGTTTTTATTCTAGGCGTAGACTTTGATTGGAAAACATTATGAAGTGATTTAAAATAATTAAAAAAGTCACTAAATAAATACCTTTTTTTCTTACCGCAATCGCGTCACATCAAATTCTGTAGAACCATCCTGTTAAAATATATCTAATCATTAAGGTACTACTACTAAATTATTTATATAGTATATTTTTCTACATATCAAACAAGCAGTTATATCTTCTTAAAAAAGAACAATAATACTTGTCACAGCAAAATCTTTCCAATACAGCATCACGCACAAAGTGAATGTATATTGCTACTTTATTTATTGGGGGGTAAATAAAAGGTAGAGGGGTCAGACAGCAATGTTTGCCCCTTTATTCGTTTATACTAACTCCAACTTTCCTACTAGCTCTTAAGTAAGTCAACTCAATTAAACGGGTAATTTATCAATATCTTTTTCCTAAATTTACCCGTTTAATTAAATCAACCTACTTACCTTTCTATTTTAGATCACTATATTTATTTTCAGTTTTGTATCTTAGCCGAGTTCTACCTGAACTTGTTTAGTAACGACAAAACAATAACTTGAACATCTAGGACGGAATCTTTTGCCCTCATTTTCTCTTAAAAAATACTTCCATAGCTAGGCTATGCAAGGATTTTTTAAGAAAAACTGAGAACAAAATCTTCTCGTCCAGACCAGCCCGCTGACGCAGTCGGGCGGGTGACCAACTTATTATTTCGTCGTTACTTAAAATATGAAAAAATCTAATTATGAAAAATCGGCGATCCTTTATCCAACAATTAAAAGCTTTGAGTTTAGGTATTACCCCACTACCCTTTTTTCAATCTACACAAGGGCGAGATTTAATAGCAGCTGTAAAGGAAAGACGATTGCTATCCGCAGAGAACGTCAGTAGAGACGAAGATTTTTGGCAATTGATAAAACAAGCTTATACCGTATCTCCTACGCTTTTAAATCTAAATAATGGGGGTGTTTCCCCTCAGCCTAAAGTGGTACAAGATGCCGTTGAAAGTTACAACCAACTTTGCAATGAAGCACCTTCCTATTATATGTGGCAAATCCTCGATCAAGGCCGAGAGCCATTACGATCAAAACTTGCCGACTTAGCGGGTTGTTCTCCTGAGGAATTAGCTATCAATCGAAATACTTCAGAGGCCTTGGAAACGGTTATATTCGGATTACGATTAAAAGCTGGAGATGAAGTAGTGCTTTCCAAACAGGATTATCCTAACATGAAAAATGCTTGGAGTCAAAGAGCTGCAAGAGATGGGATTTTATTAAAGTGGTTGAGTATTAAATATCCTTCTGAAAATAAACAGGACTTAGTAGATCAGTATGTCTCTGCCTTTTCAGAAAATACGAAAGTAGTCCATCTAACACATATGATTAATTGGAATGGGCAAATCTTACCTGTTTCTGAAATTGCCGCAGAAGCACAAAAAAGAGGAATTGAAGTGATCGTTGATGCTGCACATACCTTTGCGCATTTGGTTTACACGATTCCCTCTTTAAATTGTGATTATTGGGGTACGAGTCTTCATAAATGGTTAGGCGCACCCTTTGGTACAGGCTTGTTATATGTCAAAAAAGAAAAAATTAAAAACCTTTACCCATTATTCGCTGCCCCCAATCCAGAGCAAGACGACATCCGTAAGTTTGAACATCTGGGGACTCGCTCTTTTGCCATTGAACAAGCTATTGGCCATGCGATAGATTTTTATTGGATGATTGGAGGTGAAAGAAAATTTAAACGATTACATTATTTAAAAAATTACTGGGTGGAGCAAGTTCAACAAATTCCTGGAGTACAGTTACTTACCTCGCTACATCCTGATTTTGGTGGTGCAATCGCTCTAATATCCATAGACGGTCAAAGGCCAGAAAAGACGGCACAAATATTACAAAGAAAATACAAGATACATACCACTAGTTCCAAAACAGATAATGTATATGGTGTTCGGATAACGCCAAATGTATATACTAGTTTGAGGGATTTAGATAGACTGGTAGTAGCTATTCAAGAAATAGCCAATGGGGTTAAAAAGTAAATTTATTTTATATATATTGCATTCTTTCAGAAAGTACAACTTCAAATAAGAATTAATGGAATTTAAAGGAACCTCCAAATACGTTGCTCCTAGGGAATTACAAATAGCTGTAAATGCTGCCGTCCACCTTCAGAAGCCCCTACTTGTAAAAGGAGAACCTGGAACAGGTAAGACCTTATTAGCACACGAAATAGCCAAAGCATTAAAAAAACCATTGATTACTTGGCATATTAAATCTACTACCTTAGCTCAACAAGGACTGTATGAATATGATGCAGTGTCCAGATTACGAGATTCTCAGCTCGGAGGAGAGAATGTAGATAATATTGAGCATTATATTAAAAAAGGAAAATTGTGGGAAGCTTTTTCCGCAAAAGAAAGTGTGGTATTATTGATTGATGAAATTGATAAAGCAGATATTGAATTTCCAAATGACCTACTATTAGAGTTGGATAAGATGGAGTTCTTTGTATATGAAACTCAGAAAACGGTGAAGGCTAAGATCAGACCAATCGTTATTATCACTTCTAATAATGAAAAAGAATTGCCTGACGCTTTTTTGAGAAGATGTTTGTTTCATTATATTCGTTTTCCAGAACAGGAAACAATGCAGCAAATTGTTGATGTACATTTCCCCGATATTGAAAAAGAATTAGTTGGTAATGCCATGAGTATTTTTTATGGCGTCAGAGATATTCGTGGCCTCAAGAAAAAACCTTCCACTAGTGAGTTAATAGATTGGCTCAAACTCCTCTTGATGGAAAAGATTCAGGCAGGTGATTTAGAAGATTTTGATCTAAAGGAAACGCTGCCACCACATGCCCACGCGCTTTTAAAAAATGAGCAAGATTTGAATCTGTTGGATGAGTTACGAAGAATGAAGCGGAAGTATTGAAAATAATGGACAAATTTAACGAGATAGCTTGATGAAACTAAATTGACAAAGTTAGGTTGTATTTCACCACATAGGTACATAGGTCACATAGTTACGTGCAGCTATGTGGCCTATGTACCTATGTGGTAAAAAAGTCAACTACTTTTGTGGTTTAGTTAAACTTGTCAAATAAAGGTTTTCCCTATCTATCTTTTGCTTCTTTTGTAGTTCAAATTAAAGGTCAAAATTTAATTCTATATGCCACGCTGCTACTATAATATTCTAGCAAAAATTCCGTTATAGTTGTACGTGAATTAGCAATATGAAATCAACGTCATACATTGATACCTATCCGTCCTAATGAGATAGTCTGACTTCTAAATACTTCCTATACATATCCAATGAAAAGGCACTTCTATTTAATCCTTTTTCTTTTCTTTTGCTTTCCAATCTTACTGTACAGCCAAAGCGTTCCTACCCAAGATACGACCAATAAAAAAGAAGTAATTATTCAATTTTCTGACTTGATGGAATTCATTCAAGAGGAAGACCGATCTGTTAGAAAATTGTCGGGAAATGTAGCATTGAGACAAGATAGTGTTTTAATGTATTGTGATACCGCACTATTGGAAGGTAATAAAGTGATCGCCTTCGGGAATGTAGTCATCCAGCAAGGTGATTCTATAACGGTCTTTTCTGATTCTTTAGAATATACTGGAGATAAGAGAGTAGCTGATTTGTTTGGAGAAGTCGTATTGCAAGATGGAGACAAAAAATTATTTACTTCTTACCTCAATTATGATCTAAGTTCTAAGACAGGTAGATATACACAAGGCGGTCTAGTCACTCAAGGATCAACCCAACTTGTCAGTAAAAAAGGAATCTATTACGTCAATTCCAAACAGCTATTTTTTAAAGATAGTGTCATTGTTGCTAATGAAAAAATGACTTTGCGAGCAGATACTTTGGAGTTCGATTCAGAATCTCAAATAGCCACCTTTTTAGGCCCGACCCTCATCCATCAAGATAGTGCAACGATCTATTGTGAAGCTGGTTTTTATGATATGGCAACTGATCTTGCGGAGTTTGAACAAAATGCACAGTATCAAAAAAATCAACAACGTGCTACTGCTGACTTAATTACCTATGATGGTGGTAGTATTAAAGAAATGAGGCTATCGGGAAATGCCTCTTTTATAGATGGTGCTAAAGTAGCTACCGCAGAGTTAATCCGATATGAAGAAGATACCAGGCTTACCTTTTTAGAAGGTAACGCAGAGTTTAAAGATGCGCAACAGGAAGTAAAAGGTACCACTATTCAATATGATGCAGAGAAAGGCTCTTTCAAAACAGAGGGTCGATCTGTATTAGTAGATAGTGCCCAAATATTAATAGCAGATCAATTTGATTTTGATAGTGAAAAAGGACTGGGGATTGCTAAAGGGGCTGTCGAGTGGCAAGACACTGTTGAAAATTTGAGTATCCTTAGTGAAGAACTAGCCTACGATAAATCAAAAAATTATATAAAAGCTAGTGGCGGAAGACCATTATTGTCTATTTTGGTTGGAAAAGACACCCTCTTTCTAGCATCTGATACGCTAGTTTCTAGTGAAACGGAAGATACCTTATCGAAAAAAATGTTAGATGCCTATACCGATGTACGCATTTATAAAACGAATCTACAGGCTACTTGTGATTCTCTGAGTTATAGTGCGTCTGATTCTCTATTCAAATTATATAGAAATCCAGTAATCTGGTCAGATACCTCCCAATTTAAAGCAGATTCCATTTATATGCAACTGGCGAATAATCAAATTGATAGAATCATACTCTACCAAAATGGGTTAATTATTAATACGCCAGATTTTCAATATTTTAATCAAATAACTGGAACAGAGATTACTGCCTTCTTCAATTATGGGAATCTGAATAGAATGAAAGTGAACGGCAATGCAGAATCAATTTATTTTGCAAGAGACGAGGAAGATGCTTATTTAGGAATGAATCAAACTACCTGTAGTGAGATGTTGATTTTATTTGGAGCAAATGAGGTAGATCAAATAAAGTTTTTTAGCCAACCCAACGCAACGATGACGCCAATGGCTAAAATTCAAGGTAGCCCTCCAACATTGACAGGCTTTAGTTGGGATTTTGAAAAAAGGCCACAATCTGTTTTAGAATTGAGAATTGAGAATTGAGAATTGCTACTCAACTCTCCATTATAAATTCTCCATTCATTATTTTAAACCTTTGCAATAACCGTTCTATTTCCTTTTACTTTTTGATTTAAAGAAACTTCTATTTTGGCGTCTAAAGGCAAAAACAGATCTACTCTGGAACCAAACTTAATAAATCCCATTTCTTCTCCTTGCTCTACTTCCTCTCCCACAGATACATAATTGACAATTCTTTTAGCTACTGCACCAGCAATTTGACGCAATAGAATTTCTACTTGCCCATTATCTATTACTGTTGTCGTTCGTTCGTTTTCCGTAGAGGATTTCGGGTGCCAAGCGACCAAATATTTACCAGGATGGTATTTAAAATAATTGACCGTACCACTAATTGGATTTCGATTCACATGTACATTAGTTGGAGACATGAAAATAGAAATTTGAATCCGCTTATCTTCGAAGTACTCAGACTCATTCACTTCTTCTATGGTAACAATCTTTCCATCCGCAGGAGCATAGATTAAATTATCATCTGGGATAATAATGGCTCTTTTTGGAGATCGAAAAAACTGAAGCACTAGTAAGAAGAAAAGTATAGAAAGAATCGTAATCCCAAATAGTAATGATGGAACCAGCCAACACACTATTGAATTGATAACGGCTAAAGTAAATGCTAAAAATATCAGGATTTTATGCCCTTCTTTATGAATTTTCATATGATAAAAAGTAGTGTTATACTGTTTTCTCTCTCAAAATACGCTATTTATGCTATCCTTTCAGCATAATATTAGGTATATTTTTCTTTAACAAAGAATAAACGTGAGAGCCAATAATTGAACACGAACTAAATTTGTTGCTGAGGAATATTTAGTTTTCAACTAAATCTATTTAAAACGTATCGTAGAAAACGACTTCTTTCAATTAAGAGAGCACAAATTTAATCAAAAAAAATACTACACTCTATATCAATAGACCAACTATTAAATAATTTGGATATAATTGTGCCAAAACAAATTAATTTCGAATGAAACTCTTCTATAAAACAATAGCAACTGGATTTGGTTCAGGTTTTACCCCAATTGCTCCCGGTACTGCTGGAGCTGCTCTAGGTTGTCTTTTACTAGGGGCTTACCAGTATTTTGTTGGTCAAACAGCAACAAATTCCTTCCAAATAAGCTTCATCGTCCTAATAATCGTAACAACCGTAATTGGTGCCATATCTACACATCAATTAGAACCCGAATGGGGCGAAGATCCTTCTAAAGTTGTAGTTGATGAGATTATCGGTGTTTGGATTAGCTTGTTGTTTGTGCCACTCTCTTGGCAAAATATACTAATTGGCTTTGTCTTATTTAGACTATTTGATATTTATAAACCTTTGGGGATTAGAAAACTAGAAGCAATCCCAAAGGGTTGGGGAGTTATGTTAGATGATGTTTTAGCGGGAATATATGCCAATTTAGTGCTTCAAATTTACCTATATCTTGGATAAATCAGATACGAAAGAATTTCTTCGCTCTCAAATAGCTGCCTTTATCAGCACCTGCATTGACTATCTTACCGTTATAGCCTTAACGGAATTAGCTGGCTTATGGTATATTTATTCCAATGTGGTTGGCGCATTATTAGGTGCCATCACTAATTTTTCTCTGGGCAGACATTGGACTTTTAAGGCTCAGGATGGTGCGGTTGGCCATCAAGCATTCAAATATGCACTTGTTTCCTTTGGTAGTGTTTGCCTAAACACCTTTGGCTTATATGCTTTAAAAGAATGGGGCAATATCAATTATATAATCGCAAAAATTGTGGTGGGTATTTTAATTGCGGTCTGCTTTAATTATGTGTTGCAAAAGCATTTCGTTTTTAAGTAGTAGTTGACAATTTTACCACATACATAGGTCACATAGTATACGTCATACTATGTGACCTATGTACCTATGTGGTAAAATACAAGCCTAGTTTTGTTTACTTAGTTTTATCAAACTGCCTCATTCCTAAATTTGTGGTTAAACTCCAATTCCTAAATAGCACTAATAGGCATTCGACGATTCACTCGCAAGATCATCCCTCTTATCACCTTTCCAGTACCCCCTACCTCTACAAACTCCGCAACACCATCAGCGATCATATTTTGCATCGTTTGCGTCCATCTAACGGGAGCGGTCAATTGAGCAATCAAATTCATTTTGATCTCATCAGGGTCCGTAGAAGGAGATGCCGTGACGTTTTGATAGATAGGACAAGTCGGTACATTAAATGTCGTATTTTCAATAGCTGCTTGTAACTCTGCTTTGGCAGGTTCCATTAAAGGAGAGTGAAAAGCACCGCCTACCGCTAATACAATAGCACGCTTTGCGCCAGCCTCTTTCAACTGCTCCACGGCCAACTCAATTCCCTTAACACTACCAGAGATAACCAATTGTCCCGGACAATTATAATTGGCTGGAACAACGACCTCTTCAGTAATGCCTGCACAAATTGCTTCTACTTTTTCGTCCTCCAATCCTACTATTGCAGCCATAGTACTCTCTACTGCTTCACAAGCTTTTTGCATAGCTAAGGCCCGCTTTTGGACCAATTTCAAGCCATCTTGAAAAGTCAAAGCCCCATTTGCTACCAAGGCAGAAAACTCGCCCAAAGAATGACCTGCTACAACATCAGGTTGAAAATCGGCCCCTGCTAATTTCGATTTAATAATAGAATGTAGAAAAATAGCAGGCTGCGTGATTTTTGTTTGCTTTAATTGTTCCGCCGTACCACTAAACATCACCTCACTTATGGAATATCCTAAAATGGTATTCGCCTCTAAAAATAATTCTTTTGCCATGCCTCCACCCTCGTATAGCTCTTTGCCCATTCCTTCAAATTGTGCCCCTTGTCCAGGGAATACATATGCCTTCATAAATCTGTTTTAATTAAAATTGATAAAATCCATAGGATCGACTGGTATGCCTTTGTGCCATAATTCAAAATGCAGATGTGGCCCTGTTGAATGATCCCCTGTATTTCCTATTATAGCTATGGCTTCTCCTGCTTTGACCATATCTCCTGCCTTTTTTAGTAATGCAGAATTGTGTTTATAAAAAGTAATTACATTATCCCTATGTTGAATTGCAATCGTATTTCCTGTTTCCAAGTTCCAATCTGCGGATATTACATAGCCATCTAAAGCGGACTTAATGGCTGTATTTTTGGGGGCAATAATATCCACCCCAAAATGTTTTTCTGAACTATTATACTTTTTAGAAATATCACCACTTACAGGCGGAGAAAAGAATCTTTGACCTAGTGGAAGTTCCGCTCTAGGTAGGTTAATACTAGCAGTATTGATATTCTCTTGTTGCTCCACTTCCAAGCTTTGTCTAAATTTTTCATCTATTTCACTTCTTTCCGCCAGCACCTTTGTACTATCTGGCTCTAGTACCTCATTATGTCCCGTACCTACAGTGTCTACATCCCCAACTAATACCTTTCTAATATTTTCTGTCCATAGCTGTTGCGCTTGAAGTTCATTTTCTAAGTCCTCGACTTTACGCTCTAGGGCTATATTCTCTTTTTCTCCTCTAAAAATTAGATGTCTTATTGGCGTTAATAGTAACAAAACACCAGTTAGCAAGGCAATAGAGAGTATACTTAGCGTAAATATGGATCCGATTTTAAAAAAATTAGAATGATACGTTTGTACTTCTTCATAAGTATCATCATTCATGACCACCACACGATAGTTTGTGTTTAGTCGCTTTTTAAGGGCCTGTTTCCAACCTAGTTCGTCCTGTTTATCTCCCATAATGTAAAAATTCTAATAGGCTTATTCAACGATAAATCGTAAGAGCTTGTCTAAAATTTGTACGAACTGATTATCAATAGCTTAGGGTTTTGAGAAAGCATTAAAATTGTTGCCTAGCGAGCTAGGTGACTATTTTAATGCGAACTCAAGTTCCTAAGATATTGGTTATCAGGAAGTAGAAATTTAGACAAGCTCTTAGGTAAATACATTTGGTTTACTAATCTAGGGATAAATATTATCGCTATTCCAAATCTTCTTTCACTCCAACTTCTGAGACTTTAGCCACTTATCTTATTACTTATTACTTTAAGAGTAGATCCTATATCTACTTGGTGCTTCGTTCGCACCTCCAAACAAATGTGTCTCATGAAAAAAAGTGTTACTTCATTCGTGACTTTAAAAAACTACTTTCTACAATGGTATCTATCACTACTTGTTCCATTAAAGAAAAAACAGTCTTTAATTGCTCCATTAAAATCATCCCTTCAGATTCTTTTTATTCTACTTTACTTTTCTAATATAAGTTTAGCACAATGCCCGACCCTATTCACAGAAGATCTGAATGGGATACCTGGGTATCCAGAATTGAATGATGTAAGTGTTTGTGGAGTAGCAGATACGCTTACCTATTATGTATTAAACAACTCAGGAACAACCCTACTAAATTCAGAGTTTATTTTACATATTCCTCCTGGTATGCAATATGGAGGATTCGTAGATGTTCTTGATCCTACCTACTTTGTAGTAGAAGGAGATGTAAGTGATGGACAAAATCCAAGTTTCATATTTGAGAATATAGGAGCAGATAGTGTACAAATTATAACCATTGGCGTCATCGCCAATTGTGAAGTATATGATCTACCACCCACTTCTGAATTTAAATTTGATGCAACTTTTAATTTCTTATATAAGTCAGATGAATTTTCTCCTCCGCAGTCTTGTACGGCGACTAGTGAAGGAAAGGTAGATTATAGTCCATACATCAAACGACCATCTGTAAATATTACTGCTCAAGATAATCCGAATGTTGTTATTCGTAATAATAATCAAGTCTGTAATAATATCACCGTTACACAAACTGGTATCGGAGCCACCGTCACAGGTTTTAATTTTACAGTAGATGGGTTGGACTTAGATAATTTTGAAGTTTGCGAATTAACAATAGGAGGATCAATGGTTCCTTATACCCATGATCCAGCCACGCTACAATTAAGTGCCTTTGTAGACGATTCTTTTCTGCCCAATGGTTATTTAGGTGAAGATGAAGGCGTACAAGTTAGCATTTGCTATAAAGCACCTTTGGTTTGTGATACAGATCAGGGCATTTACAATTTAAGCTATGGAGCTTCTTTTGGTTGTAGTCCTGAAGAACCACCTTGTGTAGCTCCCTCTACTGCAGATGGAACTTTAACCTATACACCAAACTTTGGAGCTAATCCTATTGTAGATATAACACAGGTACTAGAGCCAGGTATCTGCGGTTCGAATGCCGTTTTTGATGCCGTTATTACTAGTGCAAATGATGATCCTGTTCTTGGCCTTTGGGAAGAAGTAAAAATTGGTTTCCAAGTTTGTGAAGCAGATGTTTTTGATCCAGCAGATGTAAAAATTAATGGTGTCTCCTTACCTGCTGGTTCTTATTATTATGAAAATTTCGATTTTGTAGTAGATGCAACCACTTTCAATTTTGACCCTGATGGCCCGGGTGTTGGTTTCGAAGACGTTGATGGAGATGGTGTTTTTGATGATATTCCCGGTGGGAATACCGTCACTATGACTATTGAAGTAGCTGTAAAATGCCAAAACCCAGAACAGATTGCGGGTTGTGCTTCGATTGATTGTGAATTTAGTCAAGCGACCATTGAAGGATTAAGACACTGTGGACAAGCCTTCCAATCTACCCCAAGTATTTCACCTGCACCTAGCTTTGCCTATGGTTCAGAATATACTACTGTAAACGAGGGAGATATAAGTACTACTCAAAACGGATCCTTACTAGGTTTTGATTTTGGAACAGGAACAGGTCCTAATGATGGTAATGGCTACGGTAGTACCAATACGGTTGAAATGGAATTCTGTTATAAATATAAAGCAGAAGGAATTGATGCTTGTATGTCTCCTGGTGGAACTCCTTACTTTGAAATTCAAGTCGGCGGACCTCAAATTGTTTTGGCAGATATGGAATTAGTGAATAGCTCTGTCTTATTTGACGGCGCACCAGTTCCTGCGGGAAATATTAGTTCGATATATAATAGCGATACTTCCTCTGTAGTTTTCAGAATATTAGCAGGAAGTAATGATGAGACCATCGAGCAATGTTATACTTGGACTTTTGAGTTAGACTCTTGTGTTTGTTATCCTAGACAATTATTGGCAGCTAGCATGAGAGTAGTCGAAACCTGTGGCGATTGTGCAGGACCAGACGGAAATGACTGTACCCTAGTGAGAGCTTGTGATGAGACTTTATTAGCTACCACAAGATCTTGTGACTGTGTCTGCCCGATGAGTGCAACCATTAAAGATTCTCGTAGAGTAGATTTTGGATATACAGATAAAGCATCAACAACTGCCCATGATGAAACAACTGTTGATCCATTAGATTTAAATAGATACCTCCCTTGTGATTCTGTTTATATACATATTGAATATGAGGTAATTGATCCACTAGCACTCAATGATTTAGATGAGATGATATTTAGGTTATACAATACTGCACTTGGAGGAGGTACCTGGTCACATAGACCCACCTTCGAATTAGAGCCTGATATGCATAACACTCAAATACAAGATTTCTCTTTTGAAAAAGTAGGTTCGGGAACAGAAACTAGTATCGAATTCGGAGGATGTAATACAGATAACGCTTCTCTCTACCATCGAAATTTGAATGATGGATATTTAGATGCCTTAGGTTCTACTCCTACTTCTATTCTTTACGGTGTTTCTACATACAATAGCTCATTTGATGTTTTTGATAATAGAGAATTTAGTTTTACTATACACGACAGAGAACGACAGGTTTCTGAAGGCAATGCCACTCATGGTTTGTCTGGAGATTGTTGGGAATACGTTAGAGAAGATTTAATGGGAGGACTCCAAAAGGGAGATAAATTTCATTTAAAAGTTCACGTTCCTTTACAAAAAAATCCTTATAGACAATTAATTCCAGAAGTAGCAGCAACACCTCCTTCTCAAATTGTTTTTAATGGAAATGCCTTTTGGTACAAATATGTTGGTGGCAACAGGACCTACGTAAGAGGTACTTGTAACACCACATCTACAATTGAAACATATTGCCCAGGTCCCGTTATAGCAGAAACAGATTACAATGTGTCAGATTGTGATGCAATGGTGAGTCATACTTTCACGATGGAAGGAACACCAGATGACTGGTATATCAACGAATGGCGACCAGATATTATGGAGCTTGATACACTACTAGTGCCTATTCCATCTCCTATGGTCTATGCAGGCAATCCTCGAATTGTCATTAATGGAGATACGATTCCTATTAGTGATCCTATTTTTGACGATAATACTTTTTGTGCAGTAGATACAAATGATGGGCAAAATAAATGTACTTCAGTAGCTGGTCAAACGGGGTATATGATGTTTGATGTAAGTGAACTTCCAAACTTTGGCGTTGGACTAGCAGGTACAGATTGTACTTTTGAATTATGCTATGATTTAGAAAGAATTTGTCCAGGCCCAATATCCACACCTGAGAATTATGCAATGTATTACGATTATAGTTTTACTTGTGATTATACACCTGGAGGTCATTATTGTAATAGTACGTCACATCCTTCCAGAGCTAACTTTTCCTTTTTAGGAAATCAAACCGAATATCCTGTAGAAGATTGTAATGGAGGTGGTTCTTTCTTAATTTTTGATCAGAAAGATTACCATCTAACAGAAGATACTTCATTCACATTAAATTTCAATGATGTAAGTAGCCCTTTACCTGTTTTATCTTCTACCATAACGAACACTTTATTAGTCGATGCTGCTAGTGCTTCTGAATTTAATACCTATGAAGTCTGTGCAGGCCCAGGAACTATTCCTCATGAAAATGTAATGACGACTATCTTTTTGGAACCAACTGTGGACTTAATAAATATTACAGATGGTTCAGGTGGTGCAGTTACTTATACTTTGAGTAATTCGAATGCTTCAGGAAATACTTATTTGATTGAACACAATACAGATTTAAACGCTGGAGAATGTGTTACCTTCGAATTGGAGACTGAATTAAAAATATGTCCATACCCTGGAATAGGGACAATGGTTAATGTAAAAACAACTAGTAGTTGCCTTGATTTAGAGTTTGCCTCTAAGCTTTTTGGTGTCGGAGGAGATGCTTGTATCGCTACAGGTCAGGCGTATGAATATGTAGCAGGAGAAGCAGAAATTCAAGCAGAGTGGGAACCACCAACAGGAAATGTAGCACTATGCTCTACTAATGAATTTGTAATCGTTGTAAAGAATACTAAAATTGCTACTTTAAAAGAATTAGAATTTAATTTCAATCTACCAAATGGTTTATTTTGGTTACCCGGATCTTTTGAATATGAATATCCAGAGGCTTCTGGTACTTGGGTAAGCATCTCTGATCCAGTAGCTAACGGGGGCAATGCTTTTGGTCCTTTATGGACGATGACGGATGATGAAATGGTCGCTGATATTGATCCGAATGGTTTACCAGGTATTCTAGATCCAGGACCTAATGCCAACCGTTTAAGAATACGATTTGATGCAAAAACAGAATGTGATGAATACATTTCTAATACGCCTCTATATTTTGAAACAACAGCAGCTGATCCTTGTGAATCAAGAACTAGTTCTGGCTTTACAAAAAATGAAGGCATTATTGTAAATAATGCAGTACCAGCAGATAATGCTCAGTTCTTACTAACGGCTGATCCGATAAAATATACTTGTGGAGAACCTGTTCCTATAAGTATTGCAGGAGTTAATCTTTCTAAAACTGGAGGGGAAACTTTTATGTCAGAAGCTTGCTTCACTTTCCCTCCCGAATTGGCATACACACCGGGAAGTTTCCAGTTGACGACCCCGTCTTCTTGGACACCGACATACGTAGATGAAACTGTATTGCCAGGTGGATATATCCAAATATGTTTTGATTTACCAGATGGTATCAAACCTTTTGAAATATTTGGTTTCTCCGCAGAAGTGATCCCTGACCCAACGGCAATGTGTGAAGAGATACTCTTCGGAGGTCAAGTAAAATCTCTAGTAGAAGATCAAATTTGTGTTGGAGATGATAGCATAGAAGGTACAGGGGATGACTCTGTATGTGATGTGTATGTTAATAATACTATCAACGATCAGATTCCTATTCTAGTCTCGCCACCAGCAGAAATGACGGATATTGATTTGGTACTAGAATGTGATAATGATCCTGACTCAGCTACTTATGAATATACTTTAGAATTGTATGGCGTCTCTACGACTGATTATGAAGGCCCTTTGATGGTCGAATGGTATCGAGATTTAAACCTAAACGGCACACTCGATCCTACTGATCCATTGATGGCTACTGATAATATCATGGTCAATGTATTGAGTGGTCAGGCATCTGATCATACAGGTACGGTCACTTTACCAGAGGCTTTCTCCTGCCCTGTATTAGTAAAGACGACCGTGGAAACAGTATGTAATTGTTCGATGGATGTCTACTACATGGAAAAACCTCCGACACCTGCATTTGTAGCACAATTTGATGGTCCTGTTCAGCTTTGCCCAGGAGATGATTTTGCTATTGGTATTTGTTCTGGTTTTGACTTTAATCTATCAGGAAGTGGGGAAATGACAGAAACAGCGGATTCCCTTTTTGTAGTTGTTCCGCTTGGAGGTAATGCTGTTTTAAATATTACTTCTCAACATGCAGATTGTATGGAGCAAGATTTCCAAATAGAAATCATGTCTTTAGATAATTTTGAAATAGGGCCTTTCGAGACAATGCAGATTTGTGATATGGAGTGTACTGCCTTAGATTTGAATATACCAGAAGACTGGGTAGGTAATATGATGGTGACTTGGTCGCCAGCTACTTTCTTAGATGACCCTACCTCATTCACTCCAATGATTTGTAATCCAACAGAAAATATTATTTATACTGTTACCATTACTAATCCTAATTCGGGATGTACCGCAGAGGCAGAATTTCCTGTGGAGGTTCTCAAAACGATAATACCAAACATCACTTATGATGGCTATGAAGATTGTTTCTTACCTTATGATCCTGCAAAGTTAATTGTAGAACCAGCAGGTCTAAGTAATTACAATTTCTATTATATTGATGAAAATAGTGGAGGCCCAGATGTGTTACTTCAGAGTGGCACAGCCAATGAATTCACTTTACCTTTCGCAGAAGGAAAATTCTATGCAATTGTAGAAGATCAAGCAATGTGTATGGTACCAACGGATACACTTTGCTTAGAAGTACCAACTTGTATTTTTGATTTGGCATTAACGAAAGTATTGAGTCCAACTCAACCGTTACCTATTAAGGTAGGAGATAAAGTAACTTTCGATATAACCATTTATAATCAAGGAACTGTCGGTGCAGATTCTATTACCGTTACGGATAATATTCCAGCAGGCTTTGCGCTAATGGATGCTACTTGGACGGATGTAGGTGGCGGTGCTGCGGAATACTTTTACCTAGGACCTTTAGCTGCAGGAGATTCTGTGCTTATTCCAGTTATGGTGGAAGTACAGTCTGGTATCACCACTTCTAATTCTACGAACCAAGCTGAAATATCAGAAGCGTTTAATGAAAATGATGAAGACTATCCAGATGTAGATTCCGTGGAAGATAATGATCCTGATAATGATGCAGGTGGAGATCCAAATGCTCCATCAGACAACCAAACGGATGGCGATGGTACGGATGATGAAGATGATGCTGATCCAGCTACGATTCCAATTTTTGATTTAGCATTAAAAAAGACTTTAGCAACGGCTGGACCTTATACTTATGGTGACACCTTGACATTTGATATAACTGTTTACAATCAAGGAAATGTAACCGCTACTAATATTGAAGTAACAGACTATATCGCTTGTGGCTATGTATTTGATACCACAATCAATCCTGATTGGATGGCTGCTGGTAGTGATGCAAATACCACGATCACAGATACCTTAGCAGGGAATGATTCTACAGTTGTTTCTATCAATTTGATCTTACAGAGTTGCGATATGGCAGACGGCTATAGAAATACTGCAGAGATCAGTGGTAGTGAAGATGACATGGGTAATGATACAACTGACTCAGATGTAGATAGTACGGCAGATGATGATGGTAGTAACGATGGTGATATGGAAGATAATACAACAGATGGAACGAATGATGATGAAGATGATAGTGATTTTGCCACACCAGAAATATTTGATTTAGCACAAATCAAGGAAGTTGTAACCGAAGGTCCATATATGTGGGGCGATACTTTACAATATGCAATTACGGTAGTCAATCAAGGAAATGTTTCTGCAACGAATATTGAAATTACAGACAACTTACCTATTGGGCTTACTTATGATGCAGCGATCAATCCAACATGGACAGGTACTGCACCAGTTATTATGAGTACAATAACAGATACCTTAGCTGCTTTTGATACGGTAGTAGTTGACCTTTATTTGATATTAACAGAAGCACAAGGAGGCGCACCAAGTTTCACCAATATTTCTGAAATTAGTGCCAGTGAAGATGATATGGGGAATGATACTTCTGCGGATGATGCGGATAGTACACCTAATGGAAATCCAGTGGATGATGCAGGTGGAATAGCTGAAGGAGATAGCGATAATCAGTTTGATGGAAATGGAATGGATGATGAAGACGATCATGATCCAGCACTTGTAGAAATTTTCGACTTAGCGTTGACTAAAACGACGATGGAAACAGGTCCGTTCCGATATGGAGATACTTTGACTTTTGATTTCAATATATTCAATCAAGGTACGATGCCTGCTACGAATATTGAAATTACAGAATTCACTCCTTGTGGTTATTTGTTTGATGCAAGTATTAATCCTGATTGGGCTTTAGTTGCTGGTTATCCAACAACAACGATCACAGATACTTTAGGTTTGACAGATAGTTTAATTGTGTCTATCCATCTAATTGTTCAGCCTTGTGAGGAGGCTGGTGCTTGGAAAAATACAGGGGAAATTAGTGGTGCTACAAATGATGAAGGCATACCACAAGAAGATATAGATAGTACAGCTGACAGTAACCCAGATAATGATGGAGAAATGTCAGACAATGAAAATGGGAATGACAATGGCGATGAGGATGATAGTGATTTTGAGTTAATCGAAATTTTTGATTTAGCACAAAAGAAAGAGCTTCTTACATCTGGACCATACAATTATGGAGACACATTGAGGTATGCTATTACTGTGGTCAATCAAGGAAATATTCCTGCTACCAATATTATGGTAACGGATTACTTACCGACAGGATTAACTTACGATGCTACACTCAATCCTACTTGGACAGGGGCTGATCCAACAGTAACTCACACCATTACAGATACGCTTCAAGAGGGCGATATAGTGGTTGTCTATATTGAGCTAATATTGACTCAAACAACAGGTGGAGATGAGAATTATACCAATACATCTGAAATTACTAGTAGTGAGGATGATATGGGGAATGATACAACCAACGATGATGCAGATGATGATGACGGAAATCCAGATGATAATCAAAATGAAGTTGATAACTCTCTAGAGGACGGAGACGATGATAGGGATACAGCTCCATTACACACCTTTGATTTAGCATTGACCAAAACAACATCTGATGTAGGTCCATTTAGCTATGGTGATGTAATCACATTTGATTTCACGGTCTATAATCAAGGAAATATTCCTGCAACAAATATTGAAATCACCGAGCAGACACCATGTGGATATCAATTTGATTCAGCCTTGAATCCAGATTGGTTACCATTAACAGATGCTATG
>CAKZUM010000566.1 GCA_937921525.1 uncultured Saprospiraceae bacterium | reverse complement strand
ATGAAGAATCTTTTTACAGCATTATTTATTCTGCTAGTCTATATGCTACCTGCGCAAGACTTTGTGGCAGAGCAATTTAAAGGCATCAAAGCCCGAAATATTGGTCCAGCAGGAATGAGTGGACGGATTACGGCAATAGACGTTGACTTGTCTAACCAAGATAGAATTTTTGTAGGTTCCGCCTCTGGTGGAGTTTGGTTGAGTGAGAATGGCGGTATTTCTTGGAAGCCTATTTTTGATAAGCAAAACGTCTTATCTATTGGCGCCATAAAAATTAACCAAAAAAATCCTGCGGAGATATGGGTGGGAACAGGGGAGGGGAATCCTAGAAATTCCCAAAATAGTGGGGCAGGCGTTTTTAAATCCCTAGATGGCGGCAAGACTTGGACCTTCAAAGGTTTGAAAGAATCGAGAGTGATTCATCGAATTATTATTGATGAAACAAAGCCCGGTACGGTATATATAGGCGCACAAGGGGCGCAATGGGGTACTAGTAAAAGTCGAGGTGTATTCAAAACAACCAACGGTGGAGATACTTGGGATAAAATACTCTATGTCAATGAAGGTGTTGGTATCGCTGATTTAGTAGTAGACCCAACGAACCCTAATAAATTGATTGCGGCGATGTGGGAATTTGGTCGGACACCTGCTTTTTTCAATAGTGGTGGCCCGGGTTCTGGCTTATACATTACCTATGATGGAGGCGATAATTGGAAAAAATTAAGTACCAAGGAAGGTATGCCAAAGGGAGATTTAGGAAGAATGGGTTTAGCTTTTGCACCATCCAATCCGAATATTGTCTATGCTTTGATAGAGGCAAAAAAGAATGCGCTCTACAAATCCTTTGATGGTGGCGCTACTTGGAAAGAACACTCTACGCATGAGAATATCGGAAATAGACCTTTCTATTATTATGATCTTTTTGTAGACCCGAAGGATGACAATCGAGTGTACAGTTTGTATACCTATGTATCAAGAAGTAGAGATGGCGGAAAGAGTTTTGATATTATTGCCGATTACGGAAATAACGTGCATCCAGATCATCATGCTTTTTGGATTTCACCAGATGATCCTTCTTATTTGATAGATGGAAATGACGGGGGGGTAAATATTTCGCATGACGGGGGCGACACTTGGCGTTTTGTAACCAACCTCCCAGTTGGGCAATTTTATCATGTGGATGTGGATGACGATTTTCCATATAATGTATATGGAGGAATGCAAGATAATGGTTCTTGGGTAGGGCCAGCCTTTACTTTAAAAAGAGGTGGCATTACGAATGGAGATTGGCAAGAAGTTTATTTTGGGGATGGTTTTGATTCTGCGCCCAAGCCAAATGATAATCGCTATGTCTATGCCATGTCGCAAGGTGGCAATCTAGGATTAGTAGATCGGGAGACTGGAGTCAACCGTTTTATCAGACCAAACAATCCTGATACAACAGACTTGCGTTACAACTGGAATGCGGCTTTTGCTTTAAAACCAAATACTGAATGTAGCCTATATTATGGCAGTCAATTTGTTCATTATAGCGAAGACTGTGGAAAAAGCTGGTCGATTATTTCTCCAGATTTGACGACCAATGATACAAGCAAACAACACCAAGATATTTCTGGTGGATTGACTATAGATGCGACCAATGCAGAAAACAACACCTGTATATTAGCGAGTGCGCCTAGTCCAGTAGATGACCAAGTGATTTGGGTAGGAACGGATGATGGTAATTTGCAAATTACCAAGAACGGTGGAGAGACTTGGAGTAATGTAATCAGCAGAATGCCAAGTCTACCAAAGACTGCTTGGATTCCTCAAATTGAAGTGTCTGCTACTAATGCAGGAGAAGCATTTGTAGTCGTAAATAACTATCGTCAAAATGATTGGTCCGCCTACCTTTATCATACCGCTGATTATGGAGTAACGTGGAGACGCTTAGTGGATGATAAGGACGTAACTAGTTTCGTTACCTCTGTAGTACAAGACAAGAAAGAACCAAATTTATTATTCTTGGGAACAGATGCAGGTCTATACGTTTCCTTTAATAAAGGCGGCAAGTGGCACAAATGGAATAACGGATTTCCGTCTGTACAGATTCGAGATATGAAGATACAGCCTACCTTTGATGACTTAGTGCTAGGTACTTTTGGTCGAGCATTTTGGGTCATAGATGATATAGGTCCACTGCGAGCTTATGCAAAAGAAAACTATGGAAATAAAGATTTTGCTTTGGTTTCTTCAACTGACGGCTACCTCTCTAATTTTCGTTCTTATCAAGGGATTCGATTTATTGGACAGGCAGAGTTTGTGGGAGAAAATAAAGGTACAGGTGTTCAATTAAATCTTTGGGTAAAACCAGAAGATGAAAAGAAAAAAGATTCCGTAGGAGATAAAATGTCTAAGGCTGTTAAAAAAGCAAAATCTAGAAAAGGTAAAAAGGGTAAATCCCAAAAAGCAAAATCAGAAATGGCTACTGCGGATGAGAAAGTAAAAGAAAAAGTAACAACAGACAAAAAGAAGAAAGAAAAAATAAAGTGTTTTGTTGTAGATGCCAAAGGCGATACGATTAGAACTTTTTCTAGAAAAATTAAAGAAAAAGGCTTAGTGCGTATTGGATGGGATATGCGTACAGATGGGGTCAGAATGCCGAGTAGACGAGAAGTAAAACCTGATGAAGATTTGCCTAGAGGATTGAACGCATTACCTGGCAAATATACCATCTTTGCACAATATGGAGATCATACAGATAAGGCGGAAGTAGAAGTAAAATTAGATCCAAGAGTAGAAGATATTACCGCTCAAGATATTCAAGATTTGACAGTAGCATTCGACCAATTAAACGAACAAATTACGGAAGCAACTAGCACTTTTGAAAAATTGAAAGAAGCGAAGAAACGAATTGTTATAGTGGAAAAGTTAGCAGAAACGCTAGAAGATTCTTCCAAGGTAGCTTTGAACAAATTGAGTAAAGAACACGAAGAAAAAATCGACGATTTGATGCTATTATATATGGATAAGCCAGACCAAAAAGGGATTCAGAGAAACCCTAAAACCTTGTCTGCTATGATCCGAGGTGCAAGAAGATATTTAGCTAGTTCTTATGGTAAGCCGACTCCAAATGCACAAGTAGCTATTGATAAAGCAGAGGTAGCCTTAGCGGAAGCACGGACTACTATAGATGCTTACTTTGCAGAAGAATGGACTGCTTATCAAAAGGAAGTAGAGGAAATTACTTTTTTCTTGTTTAATCTTGACTAAGGAGAATTGCAGGTATTGGCTTGCGCCAATTTTATATTTAAACGCAGAGGTGCAGAGGTGCAGAGGTGCAGAGTTTTAGATTTTTTTTCTGCGAAAAAATCTCCGTGTCTCTGCAACTCTGCGTTCAAATTTTTATTGGCGACAGCCAATACTGAATAGTTAGTATAATAGTGAAGTTGTTTAAAAATGTATTACTGTATTATTTGCAAGTCATTGAAACAACTTCAGTTCAAAAAATAGACAAAATGAAAAATATAACACTAATTGGTTTAATTCTGTTATTAATAACAGCCTGCTCGACCACGACCAAAGTGGCCCAAAAAGGTACCCCCATATTCACAGCACCAGTAGGCGTACAAGCCTATTCCTTTAGAAATTATTTTCCAAAAGATATACCCGGAACGCTTGATCGAATACAGTCAATGGGCATTACAGAAATTGAAGGAGATTCTGGCAAAATGCCAGCAGAAATGTATAAAAAAATGTGTGACCAGAGAGGGATCACTATCCCATCGACAGGGGCACAATTTAAAGAATTAGCGGAAGATCC
>CAKZUM010000565.1 GCA_937921525.1 uncultured Saprospiraceae bacterium | reverse complement strand
CACACTAAACAAAGCCATAAATTTGATAACAAAAGAAATTTTATCTAAAATAGTATTAACCGTTTTAAGGATTTGAGTCAAATCAATAGCGGAGACATTCGGAAAGGCAGTAATCAAATCTCGCTGAAAAGCACCAGAGATAGCCTCATCAGGCGTCCGAGTCACGACCACATGAAATTGGGGTGCTTGCTCTAGTACTCCCGTAGGAAATACCACAAAGAAATTCGTCTGCACCCTTGAAAAATCGACCTTTCTTATACTACTTACGATCGTCTCTACAGGTGCGCCTTGCACATTGAATAATAATTTAGAGCCCACCTCTATTTTCATATCATCCAGTAATCTATCAGAAACAGACACATAGATATTCCCATCCTCTTCCTTCTCTCCATGCCAAGTACCATCCACTATTTCTTCTGTATCAATCAACGTATCTCGATAGGTGACTCTATATTCTCGTCTATAAACCCAACCTCTTTTTCTACTTTCTGTGGTATCTGCTGCATTTTCTGTTTTATCAATACCATCAATCTCGCTCATCCGCATTGTCACAATAGGCACTTGTTGTAGTAGGGGCAAACCATTCTTTGCCGTTAATTCCGCAACCGCCTCTTTTTGGTCCGATTGAATATCGTACAGGATCATATTGGGTTGGTCATTCCTACCAGAAAACTCTACCTGTCCTAATAATAAATCTTGGGTGAAAAAGAGGGTAGAAATCAAGGCTGTTCCTAAGCCAATCGCCACCATTAAGATCAAAGTTTGATTATTAGGGCGATATAAATTAGCCAAGCCTTGCCTCCAGATATACGACCATTTGACGGGCAGAAATTTTCGGACCAACCACATAATCAATCGAGCCGCAGCAGCTAATAATAAAAAGCTAACAGTTACCACAGCTATAAACCCCAAGGCAGTCATCGCACTTTTTGTTTGAAACCAAGCAAAACCTCCTATAAATAGGGCAATTAAAGCAATGACGCCCCATCGTAAAGGGTCTTTGATACCACCGCCAGATTCATAAGATGCACGCAATGCTTGCAATGGCGAAATCTGACGAATACCTAACAAAGGCAATAAGGCAAATAATACGGCCACCGCAACACCTGTAATCACTCCTTGAAAGACCGCAGATATAGACACATTGGTACTGACATTTTCCAGCGGTAAAAATTCACCGAGTACCATAGGAAGTAATTTTTGTAAGAGACTTCCCAATACAGCACCGAGAATAGCGCCCATCAAACCCATGACCGCTATTTGTATCAAATAAATCAAGAATGCCTGTTTTCCACTAGCCCCTAAAGTTCGTAATACAGCAACCGTTGACAATTTACTTTTGATATAAATATGCACCGCACTAGCCACCCCTATACAACCTAAGATTAAAGCAATAAATCCTATCAAGCTCAAGAATTTATTCAGATTTTCATAGGCTCTAGCAAAACCCTGTTTTCGATCCTCTGCTGTATCAAAACTCAAAGAAGCTGCCCGAATGGATTGCCTTAAGGTATCTGCCACCACTTTATTCAAGTCCACTTCTTCCTTTATTTTATAATAGTATTGGTACTCTACCCTACTACCTAATTGTACCAAACCTGTAGCAGGAATGAAGCGATTAGGCACAAATACGACTGGTGCAATTGCGCCTGCAAAACCTGTACGTCCAGGGGCGGAATTTAACTGACCAACTATTTCAAATAATACCTTTCCTACCTTAATAGAATCTCCCGGTACTAGTCCAAATTGTACCATTAAAGTCTTTTCTACCAAAGCTGACTGTCCGTCTTGGAAAGTGGAATATGCACTCGCTGGTTCTGTTGCCACCGTTCCATAATAAGGATAGCCTCCGTCGATTCCCTTGACTTGCACCATCCGTGTACCTCCATTCTTAGGAATCAATACCATCGAAGCGAAAGAGGTCGCTTCTGTATGCTCCATTTTCAAAGGATCAATCAAAGTAGCTACAGAATCTGGTATTGGATAACGACCCTCTACCACCAAATCTGCCCCCAATAATTTATTAGATTCTTTATCTATATCTCGCTCTAGATTTTCACCAAAAGAACTAATGGCTACTAATGCAGCTATTCCAATGACAATAGAAGAAATAAACAGCAATAAACGGCCACGATTTCTGCGGCTGTCTCGCCATGCCATTTTGGCTAACCAAGCTATATTCGTATTACTCAATGATGATATTTTTTTTAGAATAGAGAGCAGAGAACCGAGAAGAGAGATATTATTCGTCTACAAATAATGGAATTTCATTTTTTTAAATGAAATGAATTTCTCTTCTCTACGCTCTGTTCTAGTAAATAGAATAGTATTTTAAACACTTTGTAGCCTATTAGGTTTTACTAGATAACTAATTAATAGTAACTTTGATTCTCCAGCAGTTCCCTTTTAGAAAGGGCTTTATCCCGCAACTTCCCGTTGCTGGATAAATTTTCTATGCAAACCGCCTTAATTTTTCCAGCAACAGGAAGTTGCGGGACAAAAGGCTAACATTATCAAAAATGTTTCATAGAACTATATAGGTCATTTAGTGGATATAGTTTTTAACCATTCAGTTTAAAAGGGAATTTATCCAGCAACGGGAAGTTGCAGGATAAAAGTTATTATCGGAAACGATAGACGGAACAAAGCCGCCTATCGCTTACCGAATAATCATCATTTACTAATTACTAGCTTTTGTGAAACAGAAGCATTTTCTGTTATTAATACCATCACGTAAGTTCCGTTGGCATAGTTACTTACATTTAATGGGTATTGACTTAGGCCGATTGGCTGTCTGCCTAAAGAAAATTCATTGCTTACACGGCCAGTAATATCGTATACTTGAATTTGAACATCTGAAGACTCAGGCAATTCAAATGAAATAGTCGCTGTCGCATTTCTGATTGGATTTGGAGAAGGCGCATAGAGTGTCAGTCCGTTCGCTGCCTCGCCAAAATCAACGGTACTAGTAGTGCCATCAGGGAAATTACCAAAGTAACCATAGCTGTCTAAGGCAGTCCAACCCAACGCCCAGTTGGTGTCTTTAAAAGCCCCTCTATAAGTTGTTGCTTCTCCTTCCGTCGTTGTTGCTGCATTACCTAAAGCATTAGAACCAAATTTAGGACGTGGATCTAAGCCATTATTAGGTACCCTTGAAATACCACCTAAGAATGGATTGATTTGTACCACATCAAAAGTGGCTGGTTGATCGCCTGCCACTAAGTCTCCTTGAAAACCGAAAGCCATATTTCCTGCGATAGCCGCTGCGCCTGCATCTGTAAATGTATAAACAGGCCCTACCTGATCTACAAATATAGAATTCCAAATCTGTGCACTTCCATCCTG